>JAGQOZ010000522.1 GCA_020426955.1 Planctomycetales bacterium | reverse complement strand
TGAAGGCACGAATCTCGCAGATCAAGAAAGCAGGTCGAAAGGCACGGAAGTCTTGAGCACTCTGCGGATTACAAAACAAGCAGATCGAGATTTAGAGGCAATCTGGGCATGCATTGCACAGGACTCATTGCGTCACGCCGACCAAATGCTCGATCGTCTGAGCGAAAAATTCTGGAGGCTCGCGGAAGTCCCCGGAATCGGCCCGCCCTGCTTTGACATCGCCGACGGACTCCATCACTTTCCGGTTGGCAAATACAACATCTACTACGTCCCGATCGACGACGGCGTCGCCGTTATTCGCGTCCTCCATTCAGCTCAAGACATTTCGCAATTCAGTTTTGGCGAACAATACTGATTTCATTTGTTGTGACAAGTGCTTGGCTCGACAGCGGACGACTTTCGAACCATCATCACTTTCGAAACGAACTCCTAAATTCAATTAACGCTTGACGACTTACAATCCTTGCGGTAACTCCCTGCGAAAATCAACGAATGGAGTGAAACATGGATAACGAACGAACCCAAAACTTCATGGCAATAGAAAATGACTTGTCGAACTCATTGAGTCTACGATTTGGCTTGTAACTTACGTCCATGGAAGGAGTCACGATGTCAAACGGCGAGAATCGCAGTCCAGCCCAATCTCAACTAGCAACGAAGTCCGTATAGGCGAGCGACTAGATATTTGGTGGAACAAGGCGGCCGGAAAAGCCGCGTCACGAAGCACGATGGACGCATCATCAGCGAAAGCGGATCGCGAGGCTGCGTGAGACACTATGGGCAATCAAGGCCAACGGGAACTATTGTCCGGAGTTTGATAAAACCGGGCGAGTTCAAGGATCAATTGGACTTGAGACACTATTCTTCTGAAGATGAACTCACGACGCATAGGCCATCGTCGTATGCCGCTCTCTCCATCGTTAGCACGAGCATCGCAGCCACAACTAGTTCGTCACCATCGGCGACCCTGATTGGCGCGAAAATGATTGAGCCGATCCGTGCGTCGCCGGCCCAAATCGGCCGGATAGTCAGTGGCCCGTTCGAACTTGCGTCGAGCATGCGAGTTGCACGCCGCACGCACGATCCAACCGTCCTAATTCGCGGTAATCGCGCCGAACCCATGCCAACAATCACCGTCCTCGAAGTGCAGTAGTTTCATGCGATCGCGGCGGCGATTGACGAAGATGAACAAGCTGCCATCCGTCGGGTCGGCGGCGAATTTTTCTCGGATGATGCCCGACAACCCGCGAAATCCGCGACGCATGTCGGTCGGTTCCGTGCACAAAAAAATCCGATGGTGATTCGACCACGCGATCATGACCGACCTCGACGCCAACGGAGCAAAGGACGGTTTGGGAGCAGCGGCTGGAACGGTATAGTGAAGACGACGTGCAAGCGATTGCTCGCGGGATCAAAATCGTCAAATTGATTTATTGGTCTTGCACACGCACATCACCGATTCACCTGGTTCGCGACTTGGTGACACGAACTTGGACAGCCGCTTTGATTCGGCAGACTTGGTGTCGGCGTT
The DNA here is from genome assembly GCA_020426955.1 of Planctomycetales bacterium. GTDB lineage: Bacteria > Planctomycetota > Planctomycetia > Pirellulales > Pirellulaceae > JAGQOZ01. The sequence goes on along the minus strand of JAGQOZ010000522.1, from coordinate 2,832 downwards.
TCAAGGTGCAACCTACGAATCGAATCAGCCAACAGCGCAACGTGTATTGACATTCGCTAGTCGCGATTGAGTCCCGCATTGCCCATCATGACACTTAACCCAAAAAGAAAGACATACATCCCGCCGTAACTGCAGACATGGCCAAACGTCTCGCCGTGCTCGACAGCTTCCCAAACACCTGCTTGCCAACGCGAACTAGACCAACCAAAACTACCTCCACCGACCACAAGGCCCACTAACGCAACCACTAAGCGAGTCTTCGAACGACAACTTCTTTTCCAATACTCGCCAAGCTGAACTCCCAAAATGATCGGCGACGCAATCAATAATGCCAGCAACATGAAGCGGCTGTACGGAGACCAAATGGCGCCAACTGCGTGCATGAGGCAATACGCAATTAGCAGAACCAAGGTTATTGGCGAAGCATGAAGTACGGAAACCAAAAACCTTGGCGACGGCTCCGCCTGCGACGTCGAATCGATTCGCACACCCAAAGTTTTCGCGATGTATTCTCCGTCAAGTCGCACGTGATCGACAGTGCGTTGGTTCTCGGCGGATTTGTTAGCCACCATCTCCATGAACGAACTGCGTTGCAATAGAATCGATTCCTGCGATTCGTACTCATTCGTGATAATCACGTAGAGCATCGCTAACCCAACGGACGGTTGCTCGACAAGTTTCAAGCTCCGGATCTGCTGGCGTCGAATTCGGCGAAAGCGCTGGCTCCAAGTCAGAATTTCAACGGTACCGTCTTCCAAAACTTTTGTTTCTCGCCGAGGCACACGGCCTTCTGCGGCGGCCAAAATTAGCAGCGGGATCCACCCGCCTAAAGAAATGATTCCGAACAAAGATAGTTTGTCGGCGCCCAATCGGAAGGAAACCCCAATTGCCATCGGCACGGCCAATACGCAGGTTGCGGCCACAATCAGGACCGCCATCCGCCGCGGCAGTGGGTCCATTTTCATCTTCATCATTGGTCGGTCCGACAAGACGTTTGATGGGCTGAATTCGAGCGAAGCTAGACGCACGTTGTTTAGTCGAAGTCCGTCAGTATAACAATTCGATTGATCGAATTCCGCTTGGTTGTTAACTACAGGACGTTTTGCGAAAATGCCGTTTTCGGTAATTCGACACCTCAAGTCACAGAGAGAATGGATTGTATGCTAGTCCCTGGCGACGAGCCAATTCCTGGCTATCGATTGGAAAAATTCTTGGGCCAAGGGCAATTTGGGCAGGTCTGGAAATCGACGTCACCTGGCGGAACATCTGCCGCATTGAAGATTTTGGATCTGGGAGGAAAGCAAGGCTGGAAGGAGTTTGAAGCGATCCAACACGTCAAACGTTTGGTCCATCCGCATTTGATGCCCATTACCTCGCTTTGGTTGGTTGACGATACAGGAGCAGTGATCAGTGACGATTTGCTTGACACGTTGTCTATGTCTCGCAGCGGAGTTGCAGAAACCATTCGCCCCGATTCAACGTTGGACAAAGTAACGCCTAGGTGGCTGATCGTTGCCAATCTCTTGGGTGACAAGAGTCTACAAGATGTTCTTTCGGAATATCAGGATAAGGGCGAACAAGGAGTTCCGGTTGCCGAATTATTGGCTTACATGACCGAAGCAGCCAAAGGCATCGACTACCTTAATTCGTCCGTTCATTTGGGCGACCAGAAGGCATCCGTACAACATTGCGACATCAAACCGGCGAACATGCTTTTAGTCGGCGGTTCAGTAATGATCTGTGATTTTGGCGTTTCAAAAATCCTAAACGACGGAATTTCCGCCACAGCCACGGGCATGATTGGTTCTATGGCCTATATGTCTCCGGAATGTGTGGATCGCAAGCCAAGTACCGCGTCCGATCAATATTCACTGGCGGTCAGCTACTATCAACTTCGGACGGGTAGGCTTCCCTTTGTTGACGAGTCCGTGGCCACAGTGCTGGCTTCGCACCAATCTGGAAAGCTTGACTTTTCGTCTGTCGGACCTGCAGAAGCAGCCGTCCTTCGCAAAGCAACGTCTCCCCTGCCCCAAAACCGATACTCGACTGCTCAAGAGATGGTGGACGCGTTGCGTCAAGCTCTAGCGCCGGTGACAGGCCAGAAGAAGGCATCGCCATTGCGGTTGATTTTGCCGGTATTGGCTACGGCGGGGATCGTCGCAGGAATTTTCTATGCCCTAAATAACCGTTCGTCACCTCCGACACCCGATTCGCCACCAAAGTATGTCGTCGAGTTTTCTGGTTTGCCAAGTCAGGTTCGCATTGACGGAAAGGAAGTCGCGGTTGGTCCGGACGGACACCTTGAAGTTACAGACGTTACCAAATCGGAATTCCTTGTCGAAGTATTCGAGAGCGAACAATACGAACCGTTGCGTCAGACATTGAACACCAGCGAATTTACCAGTGGTCCAGTGCAGATTGCTCTGCAACAGAAACCGGCTTTTCTTGTTTCGCGTGCCCGTGACCTGCTAACCAACGGTGATTTTGCAAACGCGGTAATCCAGTATGCCGAAGCCATTCGTTTGGCACCTGACCAGTACGCTCGTGCTCCGGCGCCCGTCCTTCTGCCGTCTCCCAACTCCCAAAGGCTGACGACCATAGGACGATCGAATTTTGCGGATTTGATTGCTGGTGACGAAGCAGGCACGGTTTTCCTGTGGCAGTGGAGCGATTCTCCTCGTGACGCCATGGCTAAGGAATTGCATTCGAATCAAGACGCCATCGACAGCTTGGCCGTGGGCAATGACCGAGTGGCGTCGGTAGGCTTGTCGGGGCGAATTGTCGTTTCGTCGCAAAAACAATCGTCAACGACGCCGCTTGAACTTCAAGTGG
>JAGQOZ010000521.1 GCA_020426955.1 Planctomycetales bacterium | reverse complement strand
GAACGCCGCACCACTAATGCACCCGCGGCTTGCATGCTACGTTCTGCTTCGTCAAAACGTTCTTGATGACGAGGAACCACGACCAAGCGTAGCGCAGGATACAACGGTTGAAGTTCCAGAAACGTTCGTACCGCCAGTTCTTCTTCCGGATCCTGCGTGCTGCCAGCCAGAAAGACGATGTCGTGGTCACTTCGCTGTAGCAGGTTGTTCAATTGACACGTGCGTTGGTTGGTTCGATCCGTTACCGCTCCGTCAAACTTCATGGACCCCGTCACGTGCACTCGTTCAACTGGCACGCCCATGTGCACAAAACGCTGCGAGTATTCAGGTGACTGCGCGGCCACGACGTCCAGCTTTGCAAAGATCGAGCATAGTGCCCCTTTGAGTCGGCGATAGCCACGAAAGCTGGCTTCGCTCAAGCGACCATTGACCACCGCCACGGCGATCTGGTGTTGCTTGCATTGCGAAATCAACTGCGGCCAGATTTCTAGTTCGCCCAAGATCAGAACGCTGGGGCGTAGGCGGCGAATGGCATTCTTGACGGCCCAGGAAAAATCGAGCGGACAATAGAACGTTACCAACTGCGGAAACTTTTTTTGGGCCAGTTCAAAACCGGTGACCGTGGTTGTGGAAACGACGAATTCGTGATCTGGGTGCCGTTGTTGTAGCTCTTGGATCAAGTGGGCCAACAAATTGATTTCACCCACACTGACTCCGTGCAGCCAAATGCATGGTCGATTCGATTGGCGAATGGGCACAAGGCCCAAGAACTTCTGACTCCATCCGTGTCGATACTTCCCGGTTCGCCACGCGGCCCACAGCAGAAAGGGAGAAGCGATGACCAGCAGCAACACATAGACGGTATTGAGTGCCGCGCTGCGAATCACATTTTTCCACATGGGATTCCTTTCCCGGTGCGATATACCCAAAGCCATTAAATCTGTTGCGAGTTCATAACAAGTTATGACAACAGACTCAGAACTCGCCACGAGATTCAAACAGACTGCGTGTCTATCGATTTTTCAAGCAGCAGTTCTTGTACTTCTTGCCGCTGCCACAGGGACAAGGATCATTCCGACCGACTCGTTCCCCGCGATTGCGAATGGTTTCGACGGCTTCTTCTTTAGACTGCGAATTGTCAATTGCCTGCTGCTGTTCCGACGCAATTTCGCTGGTGCTGGGCGCTTCCGCGTGGCTGGCTTTGGTTTCCACCCACGTGGAACCGACAAATCGTTCATCCAGTTGTTCCATGCGAAAGACCAGATCCGTCACTCGTTGACCAATAGAACTCCACATCTGTTCAAAATTCTTTCGGCCTTCGCGTTTGTATTCCACCTTGGGGTCCACTTGGGCGTAGCCCACCAAACCCACGGCACTGCGCAGGTGATCCATGGCCAGCAGATGGTCTTTCCAAGCGGTGTCGACAATTTGCAGAAGCAGCGAACGCTCCATGCGGCGAATTTCCGGGCGATAACGTTCTTCGACGGCGAAGCTGAGTCGATCTTCCAACGAGTCTCGATCAAGTTCCGCAATTTCGTCTTCGGAAATTTCCGCTTCCAATGTTTCCTTGGCCCAGGACGACAATGATTTGAGCGAACCGTTGCTGGTCACATCCTTGGCCTTGGCTTGTGGCGGACATTTGTCAAACAAACGTTCCACTTTGGACTTGGCTTCAGTCAGTACTGCTTCGGCCGTTTTGACACACGCTTGGCTATGTTCCAGCAGCATGTCACGAATTTCGTCTCGCTGCTTGGCTTTGACCGCGTCGACGTCCAGCTCGACATTGAAACGCTGCCGAGCCCATTCGACGATACCTTGTCGATCAAAACGAGGTGCACCGTTGGAGTCGCGCAAAGTGTAGCGATACATTCCCGCCATCACGGGATATTCGTACTCTTTGGCTTCGTACGCATCAAACGCCTTTTGCTTTACCGTTTCCTTGATTTTGGCCGGGTCGTCCGAATCAAAATCGGACGGTGACATTTCAAACCCAAACTTATGATGCACCCAAGCACAGACGGTGCGAATAGAGAAATCGTCTTTCAGGAAGTCTTCGCCTTGAGACAGGTCCTGCTTTTGAATGACGTCGCGGACCTTTTCAATCATAAACTGGTCGACCATTTGTCGTCCGGCATTTTTGAGATCACGGTCGCGAATATTCAGGCCCCATTTGGTATCCACAAACTTGGCTAAGGCACCCCAGTTCCATTCCGATTCTTCTTCTCCGTCGGGCAGATTTTCGTCAATGGCGTCCAGAATTTCACTTTCGGCCAATCGTTCTGCTTCCTCTTTGGCAATGCGTTCCGCTGTTTGAATATCGCTGCCGCGGAAGTCTTTTGCATCCAGTGTTACCGACAGTTGATGGCTGGCCCAAGCGGCAAAGGTTTCGGTGCCATAGTTGGGCAGCAGCACGCCGGTAAGATTCTCTTCCACCTGGGAATGGATCATGTCGGCGATCAGTTCCTTGCAGTTCACGCCTTCCAGGATCGCTTGTCGATATGAATAAACCTTCTTCCGCTGCTCGTCCATGACTTCGTCATATTCCAGCAGGTTCTTGCGCACTTCAAAGTTGCGTTCTTCCACTTTTTTCTGAGCGGATTCGATGCGGCGAGTTACCATGGGGCTTTCAATGGCGTCGCCTTCTTCCCAGCCTCCCCAGCGTTTGAGTACTTTTTCTACCCATTCGCCAGCAAAGATGCGCATCAGGTCGTCTCGCAGCGAAAGATAAAACCGGCTACTTCCCGGATCGCCTTGTCGACCACAACGTCCGCGAAGCTGCAGGTCGATTCGCCTGGCTTCGTGCCGTTCGGTGCCGATGACATGCAGACCGCCCAGCGATTTTACAAATTGGCCTTCCTTAGTCATGCCTTCGCGCTCGTCAATTTCGTCGACCAGCAAATCCCATTCTTCTTGCGGGACGTCCAGACGAGTGGCATATTTGTCTTGCAAAATGGCCCAGGCCATCGTTTCTGGGTTACCGCCCAAAATGATGTCAGTACCTCGACCGGCCATGTTCGTGGCAATGGTCACCGATCCAATGCGTCCAGCTTGCGCCACAATTTCGGCTTCTCGTTTGTGCTGTTTGGCGTTCAACACTTCATGCTTGATGCCTCGTCGATCCAGCAGGCTGGAAAGCAATTCACTTTTTTCGATCGAAGTGGTACCAACCAGCACGGGCCGACCTTTTCGCTGGATTTTGCCGATGGACGATAGTTCGAAGGTGCGTTTCTCTTTGCTTTCACGCGGTTGGAACAGAATCGAATGCTCGTCTTCCTTGAGGATGGTGCCCGTCAGTTCCTCCTTGTCCACCGTCACGCGATCGAATTTGTGCGTCAGTTCAATTTCGTCGGCAATGGCCCGGTATTTTTCTTCTTCGGTGCAGTAGATCACATCAGGGTGTTCAATCCGCTGCAATCCTCGATTCGTCGGAATCTCAATCACGTCCAATTTGTAGATCTTGTAGAATTCCGACGCTTCCGTCATGGCCGTACCGGTCATGCCGCAGATCTTGTCGTACAGCTTGAAGAAGTTCTGCAGCGTGATGGTGGCCAGGGTTTGTGATTCTTCCTTGATCTTGACGCCTTCTTTGGCTTCCACGGCTTGATGCAAACCGTCACTCCACTGTCGACCGTCCATCAGTCGACCGGTGAATTCATCCACAATGATGATGCGACCTTCTTTGATGACGTAGTTCACATCCTTCTTGTACAGATAGTGTGCCTTGAGCGAATTGTCGATCAGATGCGGCCACTCCATGTTGCCGGCGGTGTAGAAACTTTCTACGCCCGCCAAACGTTCCGCTTGACGCACGCCGGCATCGGTGAGGCCCACGTTGTGGTCCTTTTCGTTGACTTCAAAATGTTCGCCCTTGATCAATTGCCGAGCAATCTTGTCGGCTTCGGCGTATTTGCGGACGTTGTCGTGCGCTGGGCCGGAAATGATGAGCGGGGTTCGAGCTTCATCGATCAAGATATTGTCGACTTCGTCAATGATGGCGAAATTGAGTCGACCTTGGGACTGTTGAAACTGTTTTTGGAACCGATCATCACCTCGTGCTGCCGGTCGCATGTTATCGCGAAGATAATCAAACCCAAATTCATTATTTGTGCCGTAGGTGATGTTGCAGGCATACGCTTTTTGACGTTCGCCCACCGGCATGTCGCTTTGAATGGCTCCGACGGTTAAACCCAGCCCCATATACAATGGCGCCATCCATTCCATATCACGTCTCGCCAGATAGTCGTTCACCGTAATGACATGCACCCCCTTGCCCGGAATGGCATTGAGGTAGGCCGGCAGCGTGGCGACTAATGTTTTTCCTTCGCCCGTGACCATTTCCGCGATAGCGCCGCTGTGCAGCACCATGCCACCGATTA
>JAGQOZ010000520.1 GCA_020426955.1 Planctomycetales bacterium | reverse complement strand
CATCGAATTAGACCATCAGGAAATTGAAGTTCGCATCACCAATGGGGGCCGTCTGGAAAACGAAGGCCAAATGTGGATTGGTGGCTGGGACGATATGCGTCCAAACGGCACCGTGATTTCGTTCATTATTGACGACGGCCATATCGATCTCACCGGCGGCAATGTCAGTATGGGCGAACCGGCCGATGCCGATTTGGTTATTGCCGACAAGTTCTGGGGCGAAGAAGACGATTTTAACAAGCCTTCCCTAAGCATTAATTTCGCTGGCCCCGGTTCCATTACCGTAGACAGCGCCGGGATCGTCTACGCCCAGAAAGATGTCGACGAAGTTTGGCAGAATCTGGATCCCATCACCTACCAAGAATTATGGGACGCAGGCATTCTGCAGGCCGACGGACTCAGTGGCCCTGACGGCGCTGCGTTTGCCAGCTATTTCACGGTTTCTGGTGCATTGGGACAAGACAACTACACGTTGACACGTGTTGTGAACACCACGCCTGGTGACTTTGACAATGACGGCGCATTGACAGCAATCGACATCGATTTACTGTCAGCCGAAGTATTGGCAGGCACCAACAATCCAACGTACGATGTCAACAGCGATGGTTCGGTCAACGCCGAAGATCGCAACGAGTGGGTGGGATCCATCCGGAAGACTTATTTCGGCGACAGCAACCTGGACGGACAATTTGATTCGGCTGACTTCGTCGCTGTCTTCACCGTCGGCGAATATGAAGATGCGGTAGCAGGCAATTCTACTTGGGCCGAAGGCGATTGGAACGGTGACGGGGATTTCGACAGTGGAGACTTCGTTCTGGCCTTTACCGAAGGCGGCTATGAAGCGGGGCCGCATCCGGCTGTCAGTTCGGTACCGGAGCCATCTGCTTGCGTCCTGTTCGCGCTGGGCATGCTTGGATTTGCCAGCCGACGACGACGATAAGCTGCAATTTTAAAAGCCGACCCAAAAGTGCCGCTATGATTTACTTCGTAGCGGCACTTTCCATTTGCCGATGTCAACTTGCCGCACAATTTGAGGTTTCCTTATCCCTTTGGGCCCGAGTTCCACGACGGTCAATTGAATTTCAGATTCGCTCACATCCATCAGCATTACGGTGCGAACCAACTGCTGACCGTAATGCCCAGCCGCGCCGGGATTGATGGCAATCATGTTCTGATGCTTCTTGTCATAGTCGACACGAAGTATGTGTGAATGCCCGTAAATCAAAACGTGAGGAATCGGATCAGCTTCCGATAACATTCGACGAATTCTAGGAGCATATCGATTCGGTGGTCCGGCGATGTGAGTCATCCAAAACTGCCAGCCGTTCAGTTCCGTTTGAAAGTCTTCACCAAAACGATCTCGTACACTTTGATCGTCAATGTTTCCGAACACACCTTTGAGTTTTTCCAACGAGTTCAGTCGATCGATCACTTCGACGCTGCCAATGTCGCCCGCGTGCCAAATCTGGTCGCATGGGCTCAAAACATCACAGATCGTGTCGTCAATGTAGCCATGCGTGTCTGAAATCAATCCAATTCTGACCATTCGCTTCCTTTTCTTGCAAGTCATTCATCGCCGACGTTTATCGTCGCGCCGACAACCAGAATTGATTATATTGCCCAGACAGTTATCCTAAACAGAACGTAGCGTTCATTCATAGTTAGGTCGTGGGGATCTGGTCGACATTCAATCGGAGGGTTTGAAACCGTGATGAAAAAAGTCTTTCCCTTGTTCGTATTTGCGGCAATCGGAATTTGGACCAATCAAATAAATGCAGCCGAATTGTTATTCATCGGAGCGGATCCCGATCCGACATTTGGGGACGATTCGTTTGTCTACGAATATCTGACCGACGTACTTGGTCATGACGTCGTCTATCTTTCGGGAGACGCATCCACTACCGCCGACGCCGAATCGGTCGACTTGGTAATTATTTCTTCTACCTTGGGATCAGGAACCGTTCGAGGAAAATATCAAGACACGGCAACTCCAGTCTTGAACTGGGAAGAAGCTATCTTTGATGGCACTACGGCGAACGGTAATTTAGCGATGTCGCAAGGTGGTGAAAACGGTACGGCATTGCCTGGCACGCAGATTCAGATTCTGGATCCGACGCATCCACTGGCGGCCGGCCTAAGTGGAACAGTTGACTTTTCGTTCGACCCAATTCCGAACCCACACGCCACCGGACAACTCGGTCCTGGAGTTTTCGCGATTGCAGGCTTTCCACAACAAGACGCCAACGAAATCATCTTGTCGCAATCTGGTGTCGGCATGCATGTTGGCTCGAATCAAAACGGAGGCGCTGGATTTTCTGGACTCATGGACGAAGTAGCCATTTTTTCTACACCACTTTCATTTGAAGTCGATGCCAGTCAAAACGTTACGGGCGGGGACATCTTTACCTTGTACAATCAAGGTATTGCGGCTTTGGGCCAGACAGGCCCTTCACCGCAAGTCTATTTTTCGTTTGACGAAGGGGACGATTTCTTTGTCGCGGATCAAAGCGGAAACGGTTTCGATGGCGAACTTGAGGGAACCGCCGAACTCGTTCAAGGCGAAGCGGCTCCAGGTGTCGGTGGCGCTGGCGCCATGTTCTTAGACGGTGCCGGATCACTGAATGTTCCGGGAATGATTCGCGAAGGTGGCAACCTAGCCTATTCGTTCTGGTTTAATGCTGATTCAAACGTCTATGGTGACGCGTTTGACGTTTCGGATCCTCGAGTCGACTTCTTCTATGGCAACGGCGAAGGCGGCACGGTTCGTCCTCACTTGAGCGCCAACCGAAATGGAGAACCGATCGGCATTTACGTGAACAGCGATGGCGACCTGAACACTCCGTTCGAAGCCACCACTGATTCGTTTTCAACGGACGAATGGCATCACTTTGCGGTGACTTGGGACGGCGACGTCGGTAGTGTTTTTATTGATGGCGTACTGGAAACACAAACTCGACTGGATACGCCCGCCGAACTCTACACAATCACTGCCGTTGACGCAGGAGGCGAACTTTTGGACGGTACTTTGGCCGCTGGTAAACGACTTAACTTTCCGATCCAGGACACCGGGTTCGCGAGTCTGACGGATGACGGCCTCAAGTTGTTTGAAGCCGCTATCAACTGGCTGTTGGATTCCACCCCTTCTGTCCGAGGGGATTTCAATGGCGATGGTCTGTTAACGGTGGCCGATGTCAATTTGCTGAGTAACGAAATTGCTGCCGAAACAAATGGAGCGGCATTCGATTTAAATAGCGATGGCCAAGTCAACGATACCGAATTGGATATTTGGGTCGTGGACATCAAGAACTCGTGGTTCGGTGATGCGAACCTGGACGGAGAATTCAGCAGTGCCGATTTCGTCCAAATTTTCACGGCGGGGCTTTTCGAAAAAGACGAACCGGCCGACTGGGCTACCGGAGACTGGAACGCAGATGGTCGCTTCAACAGCGGCGACTTTGTGAAAGCCTTCCAGGGCGGTGGCTTTGAACTGGGGCCTCGTGCAGCTGTTTCTGCCGTTCCAGAACCGAACGGACTGGCCATCCTTTTTGTCGGCCTACTAGGCTTGTTGCAAGTTCGCCGCCAGCGATAAGAACGGCAACCCAGTAACTTGCACCTGCGTACACGAAGGTGACTTTCGCTAGTCTGCGAAGTCACCTTCGTTCACAACCGCATCGCCCAAAAGCGATTCAAGGCTATCCCGCCGCTTGCTTACCAGTCTTTGTTGGTGACATCTTCGACCGAAGTAAGCACTTCTTGGTTGACCCATTCGCCAAACGGCCAGAACGTGGTTCGCCAGTAACGATATTGAACGCCACTATCCGTTCCACTGCCACCATTCAACGTATCGGTATCGCCATCGCGGCCACCATCCAAGTGGTCATTGCCGCCTTCTCCCAAGATCGTGTCGCGGCCGGCACCGCCAATCAAGTAATCATTGCCTCCGCCGCCGTTGATAAAGTCATGTCCGTCGTGACCATACACCTGGTCATTGCCCGCTCCACCGTACAAGCGATCGTCACCTTCATTTCCGTACAGATAATCCACTCCATCTCCGCCGTAGACTAAATCGTTACCTCGACCAGCAAAAAACTGGTCATTGCCCGCTCCGCCATACAGCGTGTCATGATTGGCTCCGCCGTACAATTGATCGTTGCCATTTCCGCCGTACATGGAATAGTTTTTCATGCCAGAATTTCGATCGACCGTGTACAGATAGTCATTTCCATTCTCGCCATACAAGTGATCCCATTCGCCGCGAAGTTGATCGCTACCATCACCTCCATACAGGAAGTCAACACCGTTCGCTCCGCCTTCAAGCCAGTCGTCACCGCCATCACCGTACAGCTTATCGTCGCCATGTCCACCAACCAAGGTATCGTTGCCGAGTCCTC
>JAGQOZ010000519.1 GCA_020426955.1 Planctomycetales bacterium | reverse complement strand
ACTCCGAGATGTCCTGTTATTGCAGCGCGAACCGGAATTCCAAGCGACAAGCCACGCGAACATTCACTTTTTTGCCGCATTGAACGAATCGCAACAATCCGCCATACAGCGTTGCATGGGGGCCCAAGACCTAGCCATCATCCACGGTCCACCCGGCACCGGCAAGACAACCACCGTGATCGAATTGATTCGGCAATTGGTTGTGCGAGAACAAACCGTGTTGGCCTGTGCGCCAAGCAACCACGCCGTGGACAATCTGATGGAGCGTTTGATAGCGTGCGGAGTGAAAGCGGTTCGCTTAGGACATCCTGCTCGAGTCCTCCCCGCTGTGCGCCAACACACGTTAGATCTGATGGTACGCGAACATGAGAATCTAACGTTAGCTAAAAAACTGATCAAAGATGCGATGGCGCTCCATCGGCAAGCCGACCGGTTTACTCGAGCGAAACCTAAGCCGGGACAACGCCGAGAATTGCGGACCGAAGCCAAAGAACTGTTTGCCGACGCCCGACGTTTGGAACGTCAAGCGGTACAACAGATTCTGGATCGAGCCGAAGTGGTGTGCGCGACGACATCATTGGACGTTCAAGTCTTGGGTGATCGGATGTACGATTGCCTGATTATTGACGAAGCGTGTCAGAGCACCGAAGCGGCGTGCTGGCCACCGCTGACTCGCGCGCACAAACTGATCCTGGCCGGAGACCATTGTCAGTTGCCTCCGACGGTGGTTTCCAGCGTCGCAGCCAAACAGGGTTTGGGAATCAGCCTGCAGGAACGTTTGGTAGAAGCTTATGGTGACAACATCACGTCACTGCTGAACGTCCAGTATCGCATGCATCAAGACATCATGACGTTTTCTTCGCAGCAGTTTTACAAAGACCAACTGGTGGCCGATGCCAGCGTGGCCGAACACACTCTGCTGGATCTACCGCAGATCGATGCCGGAATCGATGCGCGAGCGATCGAATTCTACGACACGGCCGGCGCTGACTTCGTAGAAGAAGTGGAAGCGGATGGTGAAAGTCGTTTCAATCGGCGCGAAGCTAAATTCTTGATCTGGAAATTGGAGCGTCTGATCATGGCGGGCGTGACACCGGACCAAATCGCGGTGATTGCGCCGTATGCGGCTCAAGTGCGTTTGCTGCGATCTTGGGCCGATGAACAGCCCCTTGGGACGACGTTAGAGATTGATTCGGTGGATGGGTTTCAAGGCCGAGAAAAAGAGGTCGTGCTGTTTTCATTGGTTCGCTCCAATCCACAAGGCGACATCGGCTTCCTGAAAGATTTACGGCGCACCAACGTCGCGATGACTCGAGCCAAACGCAAACTTATCCTCATTGGCGACAGTGCCACCTTAGCCGGACACGAATTCTACGCTCGACTGATTGAATACGTCCAAGAAATCGGCGCCTATCATTCGGTTTGGGAAGAAGATCTGGATGGGATTGATATGTGGTGACCAAGGATTTTAGGGCGATACAAGCGTTGAGATGCATGAACCGAGCTATTTCCCTGTAGCAATTCAGATTTCAACTTGGTCTAATATCGGTTCGCTTGCGCGGCTTGCCAAGCGGATATTCAAGGCAACGTGATTGACGTGGCCTTCCCGCCTAAATCAAAACCCAGTACTCATGCAGGAGCAACTTCTATGAAATGTTTGGATCACGGTTATCGCTGGCTGTTCATTGCGATAACGTTTTGTGGAATCGCCGCCGTCGCTCACACTTCTTTGCAGGCTGAAGAAGGTGCGGATGGATTCACCGCCTTGTTTGATGGCAAGTCATTAGACGGATGGGACGGCAATCCCGATTTTTGGCGAATCGAAGACGGCACCATCACGGGTCAAACCACCAAAGACAATCCTACCAAAGGCAACACGTTCTTGATTTATCGTGATGGCGAATTTGCCAACTTTGAATTGCAGTTGCAATTTCGCATCGTCGGCGGAAATTCGGGAATCCAGTATCGCAGCAAAGAAGCAGACAAATGGGTCATTGGCGGCTATCAAGCCGATTTTGATGCTCCCGGTCAGTACTCCGGCATTCTGTATGAAGAACGTGGTCGAGGTATCCTGGCCATGCGAGGCAACAAGGTCGTGATCAACGCGGATGGCTCGAAAGAAAACGTTGGGCAAACCACACCGGAAGCAGAAATTCTGGACGCCATCAAAAAGGAAGAATGGAATGATTATCGAGTGATCGCGGACGGCAATCATTTGATTCACGAAATCAACGGCAAAGTCACCGTCGATGTGACGGACAACCAAGTAGAAAAACGAGCCGCCAGCGGTCTGTTGGCTCTGCAGCTGCACGCCGGGCCACCGATGTTGGTGCAGTTCAAGAATATTCGCATTAAGAAGCTGACTCCGAATGCAGACGAAGGTGCTGCTGCCGGTTCGGTCGAAAAAAAAAAGTAGTCTTCGTCGCCGGGCGTCCTAGCCACGGTTACGGTTCGCACGAACACTACGCTGGCTGCGTTCTGCTGGCCAAGTATTTACAGAACGAAATGCCAAATTTTGAAACCGTTGTCTATCGCAACGGTTGGCCCGAAGCGGGCGCCGCCGCGTTTGAAGGTGCCGACGCCGTCGTGGTCTATTGCGACGGCGGTGGCGGACATGTCCTAAATCCGCACATCGATGAATTCGCGCCGTTAATGAAAAAGGGCATCGGACTGGCATGCCTGCACTATGCCGTCGAAACGCCCAAAGGAGAAACGGGAGACGCTTTCCTGGATTGGTTGGGCGGTTACTTTGAAACGCACTGGTCTGTCAATCCTCACTGGGACGCGGAATTCAAATCGTTTCCAAATCATCCCGTCACTCGCGGTGTGCAGCCCTTTACCATCAACGACGAATGGTATTTCCACATGCGGTTTCGCCCGCAAATGAAGGGCGTGACACCTGTTCTTTCCGCTGTGGCTCCGCCTGCTACCATGAGTCGTCCCGATGGGCCTCATAGCGGCAATCCTGCGGTACGAGCGGCCGTGGCGAAAGGCTTGCCGCAACACGTAGCGTGGGTTGTGGAACGAGACGATGGTGGACGAGGTTTCGGATTCACGGGCGGCCACGTCCATTGGAATTGGGGCGATCCGAATTTTCGCAAAGTGGTCCTGAACGCGTTGGTCTGGATTGCCAAGTCCGAAGTGCCCGCCAACGGCGTTTCCGGAGACGATCCTTCGCGCACGCAACTGGAAGAAAATCAAGATTTTCCCAAGCCCGATCAAGCAAACCGTTCGAATCAAAGCCGTCGAACCGTTCGCGCCAAGTCAGACCAAAACGCCGGCGCCAAATTTCGCAGCGATGTGGTCACCATTTCCACTCCGGGACACTCCGTTCCGGTCAAAGCCGATATCACCGGCGCCAAGAAACTGTTTCTGGTAGTGGACGAAGCCGACGGTGGCATCAATTGCGATTGGGCTGATTGGATGGAACCCAAACTCCTTGGCCCCAACGGTGACAAGAAGCTGACCGACTTGAAATGGAAATCGGCTTCTTCGAATTGGGGTCAGGTTCGAGTGAATCAAAATGCGGGTGGTCAGTCGATGTTGGTCAACGGCAAGTCGGTTGCATTCGGAATCGGAACACATGCCAATTCGGTGATCGAATATGATTTGCCGGAAGGTTACACGCAGTTTGTGGCCAAAGCAGGATTGGACAATGGCGGCACAGACCAAAACGGCGGCGGTGCCAGTAGTGTTCGCTTCTTGGTGTTTACCGACAAACTGCCGACGCAAGTGGTTCGACAGAGCCGAGGTGACGCGGGGGCGTCTCGAGATCCGGCCGAAGCAGTGGCCAATTTGGATGTTCATCCAGAATTGAAAGCCACGCTGTTTGCCGCTGAACCTCAACTGCTGAGCCCGTCCAATACCGATATTGATCATCGAGGTCGTGTTTGGGTCTGCGAAATTGTTAACTACCGAGGTCACAATGGAAAGCGACCCGATGGCGACCGCATTCTGATTCTGGAAGACAAAGACGGTGACGGCAAAGTCGATTCCGAAAAGGTCTTTTATCAAGGACGAGATATCGATTCACCGCATGGTGTATGCGTGCTGGGAAATCGAATTATCGTCTCTGCCGGCGAAAATGTTATCCTGTTCACGGACAATGATGGTGACGACAAACCAGACGACAAGCAACTGCTGTTCACGGGAATTTCTGGGACTCAGCACGACCACGGCATCCACGCCTTCACGTTTGGCCCCGACGGCAAACTGTATTTCAATTTTGGCAACAGCGGCAAGCAGATCAAAGATGCCAACGGCAATCTGATGGTGGATAAGGCCGGGAATCAAGTCAAAGATGATCGACAGCCGTACCAAGAAGGGATGGTCTTTCGTTGCAACTTGGACGGCAGTGAATTTGAAACACTAGGCTGGAATTTTCGTAATAACT
>JAGQOZ010000051.1 GCA_020426955.1 Planctomycetales bacterium | reverse complement strand
TCTGCGCCAGCCGGGAGTTCAGCTTCCATAGAATCGGTTTCGGACAATTCGTCTTCTGTCCACTGCGACAACGTCTGTCCTGGCTGGTCTTCTTTGCGAACCGAAGAACTGAAAAAGCGAAACGTAGCGGGTTCGCCCAACACCACTCCGATTTCCTGCGAAGGAACGTCCGTTTGCGTTCCTTCTTCCATGCCAAAGGGGACTACGCACAGTGCTTTTAAGGGTCGCGGAGCGCCGGGTATCGCCAGTCCTGCGGTTTCGACGCCAATATAATAGGATCGCGCTGTTCCGCCTCGGATGCGAATCGCACCACTATGTTTGGACCAACCGTAGAACGCGGCGCCACAAGCGACCGCTTGATCCAAGCTGGCGTTACGTTCTGTTAACTCCGATCGCAAATCCACCAGCGGCGTTGGGAACCAATTGGCAAACGCGGCCAGCATTCTGTTCCGCAAAGCCTCGGAACGAAACACGCCACCGTTGAATAGCACGTGCGTGGGCGCTTGATCTGGTTGGTCCGCTGGCTGATGATCATGCACAAACGCCGCCACATGCTTGGTGACGGCGGTATCGGTTTCGTACGGCAAGCCCATTTGCTGAAAACCGCTTTGGCGTTGACGCAGCGGGCGATCGGTTGCTTCGCACAGCGGAAAAAATCCGTCGGTTAGCAATGCCGCCACTTCGGTTCGTTCCACTTCCAGCGACTTGGTCCCACCAATCACCGAACGGCCTCGACCTAAGATCGAAATTTTGTGCGAATCTTTTCCATCTTCGGCTAACAGTGATTCCTTTGCCGTGCGACAGGAATGCCACAACGATACCGAATCCCACGGATTCAGCTGGACGCCTTGTTCGCCAAACTTGGCCGCCACAAAATGCGCTAACGCCAAGTCCATGTTGTCACCACCCACCAACAAGTGTCGTCCAACGGCGATGCGCTGCAGCGACAAGTCTCCGTCATCGTCGGCCACGCCAATCATGGACAAGTCGGTAGTTCCGCCGCCGACATCGCAAACCAACACGCGGTCACTCACGTTGACGTGCTTTCGCCAGCCGTCACCTTCATCCGCCAGCCACGCATAAACGGCGGCTTGCGGTTCTTCTAGCAAAACTAAGTTGGCCGGCAAGCCTGCTTCCAAAGCGGCTTCTCGAGTTAACTCTCTGGCACTTGCATCAAATGAAGCCGGTACGGTCAGCACCACCATCTGCTGATCCAAGGGCGATTCCGAAAAGGCATCGTTCCAAGCCGCCACCAAGTGTTGCAGGTAGCGCCGAGTAGCTTCCACGGGCGAAATTTTGGCGACTTCGTCCGGAGCTTGCCACGGCAAGATTTTGGCTCGCCGATCAACACTCGCATGCGCCAACCAGCTCTTGGCCGCTGCGATGGTTCGTTCCGGATGTTCAGCCGCTTGTTGACGAGCGAATTCGCCGATGACAAAACCGGGTTCCGAATTCCATGGCAACGCAGACGCAAAGGCAGCCGCTTCATGTTCACGAGCCAAATACAAGAACGAAGGCAGCGAAGGACGCCCTTCGACTGCATCGGCGGCAACCAACTGCGGAATATTTAGCAATTTGACATCGGGAGTTTCCGCGTCCAAGCGGCAATACGCAACAACCGAATTGGTCGTTCCCAAATCAATCCCGACAACAAATTCAGCACTCATTTTTTCTTCTTTGCAAGGCACATGTGGCGAACCAGCCGGTTTACCCAAAAGAGCAAATCCTCCGTTCGCAATATCGACCGTCCGTCGTTAACAGTGTGCATCCCTCTACGTTATTTCGATTTCAATCGGCGCGACCATCCACGCGGCGTCCGCCGAACCTTGCCATTGCGGCATGTCACACTTGGTCGCTTTCCAGCCGGGGTGAATGACTTGGCCGTGATAGGGCGGTTCGCCAGAAACGTTGCCAGAAACTTTGTATTCCGCCGCATCAAAACTGGCAGGCGTTTCTAAACGAGCTCCTTCGTTGGCTTCGGTCGCCGGCTGTAAGGCAAACAAACGGTCCAACACCTTGTGGCAATCGCGCAAGACATCTCGAGCGGCGGCGCCAATTTGTTCGTCCGAATAGTCTGACAGCGGTTCTTGGATCAAGTCCACCAACCGAGCTTCTCGTTGCAACGCGGCCAGCAGCGTCAAGGCTTCACTGCGACGAGGTTTCTTTGCTGCTGGCGAAGGTGCCGACGGTTTGACATTCTCAGACGCTGGTTGCGGCGGCTTTGCTTCTTCGGTGGGACCTTCCAGCAAGAGGGCCACTTGCTGAGCCGGTGCGGATCCAAACAACGTGCCAAAGAAAATCCGAAACGCCAAAAATATTCGATTCATCGCAGGTTGACTCGTTCCTGTTAGTCCCTTTGTTGTTCGACTGTTTTACTGAAAGAGCGCGACCGAAGATAGTGATCGCCAGACGACGACTGCAGTGTTGGTAGTACTGCCTTTCGGCGGAGAATCGACGGAATCAATTCCGCCAAAAGGCGGTACTACAAGCTCATTCGCTGACCATCGGTTGCCGAAACCGTTACGCTCCTTCAGCAAGTAAATCGTAACCGAACAGCCTATCCAAAAAAGGGGGCGTTCCGGCGAATAACGCGTTTGGACTGGGCGCAATTTCTGTTTTGGGTACCCTGGGAATTCGATGTCATTACAAGTACCGTCGTTTCGGTTGTCAGTTTGCTAACTTTGTACTGATTTCGCTTTAAAGTAATTCGACCCGCTACCGACCTTGCCGGGAAATCATGTTCGGCCAAACCATAGAAATCTTTGTCCAAGTTCTGCTACCCATTCTGCTGATGGTCTTGGCCGGCGTGCTGTTGCAATGGCGAAAACCGCTGCAATTGTCAACATTGGTTACGTTGAACATGTATTTGTTTGTTCCGGTCTATCTATTCGATCGGATAACGCTGAGCACGCTGTCGTGGTGGGAAGTGGGCCAAATTGGTTTGGTTGTCATGGTACCGATTGGTGCGATGGCCATCGCAATGTATTTGGCGCTTCGAACCATGAAGGCCAACGGGCGAATCATGGCCGCCATGATTTGCGGAGGCTTATTCTTCAACGCGGGCAATTTTGGCATCCCCGTTTCTGAAATGGCGTTTGGCTCGGAAGGTGGCAGCGTCCAAGGCCTAATCATGATGTTCATGAACATCAGTGTCTTCTTTATTGGCTACGGCATTGTGGCCTTGGGCCAAGGGCACGGATTGAAGTCAGTGCTGGGCTTTTTCCGGCTGCCGTTTTTGTATGTGGTGGTGGCGGCACTAATGCTGCGCGATCATCGCGGTGGCTTTCCGACGTGGCTGGAGGCGGCTTTGCGTTTGATGTCGGCTGGCTTGGTGCCGATCGCCCTGGTAACGCTCGGCGCTCAGCTGACCGCTCAAGCCAAATGGCCTCGTTGGAAGATCATCGGTCCCGTCATGCTGCTGAAGCTGTTGGTCATGCCCGCCATCACGGCCGTCGCTGTTTTCTTGCTGGGATTGTGGCCATGGCCAGGCGCCTTGATCATTGTTAGTTCGGCGGGCCCGACTGCCGTCAATACGTTGCTGTTATCGCTGGAACTGGATGGTGATGCCGAAACGGCTGCGGATTGCGTCTTCTGGACCACTGTCGGTTCGGCTGTAACGGTATCAATTGTGCTGGCCGTTGTGCAATTCGCTGGTCAAGGTCAATTACCGTAGGTCGAGCTGCTAAGACGATGTCGTTTTCGCCATGCGTCTACAATAAACGTGTCCAGCAGCAACTGGCTGACGTGGTAAGTGACCATGGGCAGTATCGCCAGCCCGCCGAAATAATTCAGCGCAATGTGCAGTCCAATCATCAGCGTTTTTTGGCTGCCGGCAACGCCCACGGCAATTTGATTTTCCGGCTTCATGTGAAATGACTTGGCCAGCACAATGCCTAATGCCAAAGCGATAAGATGAACCAGCGTCACCAGCAGCGTCATCCCAGCGAAGTCCAGTGTAGAAACCTCGATGGCTGAATTCGCATTGCCCAAAGTGCGTCCACATTCGATGGCGCCGACCAAGACCATGTATAAAATTCCCACCTGACAAGTCGTGCTTAGTTGTTTCTTTCGGACCGTCGCGATTTCGCGAACGACCGCTGCGCTTCGAAACAATTGCCCTAGCACCATAGGCAGCACCACAAGCAGACCGAGCTTGCGAATCATCGGCCACAATTCCATGTTCACCGATTGTCCTAACAGCGAAGCCAGCCACAGTGGAGTTAGCACAAAGCAAGTCAGATTGGTCAAAATGGTGACCATGATCGCCACGCTGTCATTCCCACCGGCTCGACGAACCCACACCGCTGCCGACGCCATAGTGCAAGGTGCCACACACGCCACAATGATCCCCTCTGCCAGTCCATTGGTGGCGAATTGCGCGGCTACCCAGCCCAACAACGGCACTAGGCCCATGTTGATTGCTGAAGCCAACAAGGCGGCGCCGGGTCGGCTGAGTGTTTGCCAGATCGATTTGGTCTCCAACGGCAGCGCCATCAGAAACAGGACGCCCGCCACAACACAGCTGCGCAACCAGGCTACTTCGGCCAGTGGCGACAACGGATTCCAGACGATGAAGCCAATCAACAAAACGGTGGCCAAGCCGACCAAAAACCACTGCTTTTTCAGAAACGACGTCATCGACGAACGTGTTGCTCCTTGGCGAATCATTCGCCTATCTCGATTGCCATTGTTCGTCAAAAAAATCGGCCGCTACCACTTCGCCTGCCTGTTCTGCGGTTGGAGCGAGCGACACGTTCAGCACCGCCCAATCGGGTAGCTTAGGATTTTGCAGAGAATTGGTCCGGTCATGGGCTTCACGAAAGGTGAGCCCACTGTTCAAGACAAGGTAACGTTGGGGCTGATCAGGGTTCGGATAGATCAGCACGGGCACATGGCTGGCCGCATCAAACTGGCGCGAACCAACCAATAACGCTCGTTCGTTCCAACCAATCGGTAATGCATCTCGCCACCGTCGAATCAGCTGGTTCGAATCGGCATCGCCCCACAAGATCAAATGGTATTTCGCGATATCCTCCGCCGTAACGTCGGAATCATTTTTCACACGCACGTTGCCTCGCATTAACGCCTTCCATCGTTCCATTTGATGCTGCAGTTCAAATTCCACCCACTGCTGCACCAATGTCGATTTTGACTTTCCCGTTCCCACAACAAACAGAAACGGATCTAGAAACGCATCGTCGATCGGGCCTTGCAAACCAGGCCGTTTTTGCAAACCGCTGGCCGTTTGATTTGGTTGCAAGATCCAGCCTGTATCTGATTTGGAAAACCGAACAGGGCGGTTCGCGTTATCGACTGGAATTGTCTGGCCGTCCAATTCGACTGCGTTAATCGGTTGACTCAAATGCAGCGCCACGCCACGCACGTTTTGAGTTCGCACTTTCACCAACTTATGCTCTGAATCATAGTCGGCGTCCAAGCGGCTGTCTTGCCAATGCTGGTGCAAGGCCGTCGCTTCTAGCCAATACTGCCGGGCATACCGCAAGGTTGGCGTTTGCAGCGAAACAGATCGAGGCTCCAAGGTGGCGCCAGACTGCACGGCTTGGTTCATGCGAACCAAAATTTCGGTCAGCGAATCGGGATGGTACTTGTGCCCCATCCCAGGCCCAATCACATGCGGCAATGATCGGCCTTCTTGCTGGTACGCCACTTCCATCACTCGCGCAGCTTGAATTTGTTTGTCATTTTCTCCGCTGTACGCTACCACAGGAATGTTGAACAAATTGCGAACATAACCGGGGACGTCATAGCAGCTCCACAACGATTGTTCATATACGGGCGGAAATTGGTTGGGAGTCAATCGATTGTATCGAGCCGTTTCCGCGAATCCCGCTCCAGGGCTGACTGACACCCATTTGTCAGCGTAGTGTGCTCCGACATGCCACGCACCGGCACCGCCCATGGAAAAACCCATCAGGACAATTCGCTGCGGATCAATCGGATAATGCTGCTGAACGTCTCGCACTACATCCAAAACGTCGATTTCGCCCGCTGACTTAAAACCGACACAATGTCGCCCAAACGGATGCACCAGGATCGCGTTCGGCACATCAATTTGGCCTCGTTTGTGCAAACGTTCGTAAATGAAATGCAGGTCCGTCGTCTTGTCACCTCGACCATGCAACCACACGTACAACGGCACGGGGCGATTCCAATCTAGCGACTCTGGAATCTCCAGTCCGTACGGTTGCACCGAACCATCGATATCCGAACGGTAACCTCGCACCACCAACCCTGTGTCCTTGGTCCAAGGGGCATTACCCGCCACCAATTGACGAAGACGGCTTTCTGCCAGCACCAGTAATTCTTCGGCTTTATCGACATCCTTAGGTTGATAGAATTCGTTGAAATCAATGGCCCATTCCACGGCTTTCAGCAATACGTCCATATCGGGCAGCAGCACGTGATCCGCGATTTGTTGGCGTTGTGATGCGATTTCGCCCAGCTTGGTTCGCAATGATGCTGCTTGCTCCGCGGAAATGGCGTCGCCAGTAGGAGGAAGTTTGCGTTCAATCAAAGGCGGCGACCAGACGGCATCATGCTGCGCCCAACAGGTGACGGCTGGCAACGCCGCGATGCCCACGATAGTCAACGCGAACCACAGATTTGCCGATCGAATCTGATTGGCCCAGAATTTATAC
Organism: Planctomycetales bacterium; assembly: GCA_020426955.1. Lineage (GTDB taxonomy): Bacteria > Planctomycetota > Planctomycetia > Pirellulales > Pirellulaceae > JAGQOZ01. The sequence goes on along the minus strand of JAGQOZ010000051.1, from coordinate 12,301 downwards.
CGCCACGCTTGTCGGTGATTTTTCATGTCCTTCGCCTGCTTACTGACCTATCGCTTATCAATGGCACTCAGTGCCAACCACGTCCACCCTATCAAAAACAAGATTCCGCCAATCACCACCACCGCCCCGATCACTCGAATCCCTGTCAGTGCCAAAGCGTACAGTGGCAGGCTAAAGAAGGCGATACCCAGCAAGAAGCAAATGGCCGCAGTATTGCGTCTATTGCGAAAATCAACTGTCTGCAGCACGCCGATAACCAACAAGGCCAAGGCGTGATACATGTGATAACGGACTCCTGTTTCCAGCCACTCGTGACGTTCTTGCAACGCGTCTGCTTCCAACGGGGCGCTGTTGATCAAAGCTAACAGGTCTTCCAGCCAATGAGCACCAAAGGCACCGCACGCTACGGCCAGTCCGCCCAAAACGGCAGCCACCAAAATCCATTTGCTTGTTTGTACGTTCATGTAAGGTCACGGTCCTGACGAGTGGATTCACTGAAGAGTTAAATGGTTTTGGAGGTGGGAGAAGCGAATGATACCACTTGCGGTTGAAAATCAACAAACGCCAACACCAAATCGGCCGAAGTGAATCGTCCGTCGCAGTTAAAGTCTCCCGAAGACCAACTGGCCGGAGCATCCATTTCGTACAGACCAGCTGTGAAAATCAGTACTAAGTCCGACGTTTCGAAACTTCCGTCTAGATTCGCGTCACCGTAGGTCGTTCCAATTTCGGCATGAATCAATTGATCTACGTCCGACTGGTCCACCACGGTATCTCGATTCAAATCCAAACGCAAATCGTTCGTCTGCAACGCCAGGCACATCATCCGTAAATCGGCGTCGTCTAACTGGTCATCGCGATTCAAGTCCCCGCCGTTCGCCAAGACGAATGTTTGGAACGCAAAGTCCACCGGAGCACTCCAACGGCGGCTGGTGTAACTGCGAGCGACCACGTGCATGTCCGCATCGATGGTAATGATATCTCCGGGTTTGAACGCAATAGCCGAAGCAGCCGGTTCGCCACCGTAGGCACGCGGATCAGAACCATCCAGCGTGTAGTAGCCATCCAATTCCGAAACAAACATCACTTGCGTCCCGGGTTCCACAATCCGCTGCGACGTCGAAAACAACGGTTGCTGCGTCAGCGAATCATCAATCGCTTCGGCGCGGCGTAGAATCCAGCTGGTCATCGTTCGCACTCGACCGCTCCAATTGGTCAATCCGTCTCGACGCACCGCCTGTTCGTCAATCTGCGCCACTAAACCGTCCAGAATTGCTTGCATGTTTTCATCGGCCAGCGGTCCTTGTCGCAGTTCGAACCAGCGATCGGTATAGCGTTGTACAAAATCGGGATCTCGCATCATTCGACCGTACCATAACCGGTCGGTGCGCCGCATCAATTCCGCTGTGGCACTTCCTTCAAAGCTACCCAAATCGACGTCCCAGATCGGCCCCATGGTCAGCTTGCCGTCGTGGTTCGGATCCGGATTATAGATCCACAACGAAATCAACAACCCGTCTCCGTTCTTGGACAGGTTGTTCATAATCAGGTAATCGATGAAGCTATCCACGTCAATGTACTTGGCGTAACCTTCCACCGGATCATTCCAAGTCACGTCGGTATTGCGCCCGTAAAGGACCGCTTCCATTTCTGCAAACCACGCGTCGATTGCGTCTACTTGGGTTTGATTGATTTCTTGACCGTTAGGGTCGTCGTAGTTGATGTAGGCGTTGTATTGCCGAGGAATATCGTCGCCTTGTCCCGAACCCGCCGACAGATCATGTGGCGTTTGCAGAATGCCGTTCGGCCCGGCGGTATGGAAATTTCGAGGTGGTTGGCCGTCTTCTGAAATGCTATCCATGCGATTGATTTCCAGTAGCCAACCGCCGGAAGTGCCGTCGGTGGCAAACGAATCAAATTCGATCCGATCGTCCGTTCGTTCCACTTTTTCCACAATCACGTACAAGCCAGCGTAGTCGGCCATAGTGATGTCATCGCCGTCCGTGTTCAGAAACAATTCCACGTAGCGAAATTCCGGAGCCCAACGTCCCATCGCTTGGCTCAGTGAAAACATGAAGGTATTGTCCATCAGTGCTTGGTCATAAGCAAAGTTGGGCGAATACAGAATCCAATCCGCGGCAGGTGCTAAACCGAGTGGCGCGAACGACGTGTCGACATCTCGCGATTCACTCCAGCCTTCCACCGAATAACCCGGTTCGCTAAACGAAGAAGAAAACGCTCCGCGAACTCGCATCCCCGTCCGCACGGAAAGACTGGGAGTTTGATCCAAACGAGTTGCTCCGTCGTGCGGTTCGAAAATCGTGAAACTATTGGCTTGCCTTGCCACTTGGCGTATGCCAGCATTGGTCTGATTCCAGCCGGCATTGGGAACCGCACCTTGACCATGATTGTCAATGACCAAAATCGGCAACCCCGACGCAAAGTCCGTCAAGTCTGTACCGATTCGCAAGTATTGGGCGGTCGCGATGGGGCCAGGTAGCGAATTCGGCGCGAACACGCGAGCTCGCAGTTGGGCGGTCGCCATGATCTGCAGCGGACCAACGTACCGTGGCGAATCGACATTCGGTTCGCTTCCATCCAGCGAATAACGGATTTCGGCGTCCGCTGGCAATCCGTTTTCATTCGCTGGCATGATTTGAACGGTCAAAGAAGTCGCAAACGATTGGCTGGGCTGGTCAAACACCACTGCGGCGGTCGTCACATTCGGCTGGCCTGCCGTATTTTCCGACGCAGGTGTGGGTGCATCCAAGAACAGGCCTCGATCTGTTTCCACTCGCACATATTCACCGTGCAGCCGTACATCCAAGAAAAAGTCGTCGTCATCCGCCGACACATTCAAGCCCTGCAGTGCCAAGATGTTGTCACCGGTACGCAACTGCGAAATCGCCGAGCTGATGTCGAATTGCTGGAACCCTGTCAATTGGTCCGACGATCGAGACGACGCAGCGGTCGAATTCCACGCCAACGCGTCGGCCGATTCGACACCTGCGTTATCGAACAAGACAGGTTGCCCGTTTAGAAACGCCACAACGCCATCGTCGGCTCGTGCTTCCAAGGTAAGACTCCGAAGTCCATCCAACGATTCTACCGTGAACGGAATGCGCACCAGTGCCGATGCGGTTTGTCCTGACATTGCCAGTCCAACGTCTGACTGAATCTGACCATTCAGCGGCCCGGCTGGAATTGCGTCCAAATTGCCGCTGATGACATCTTGGATTTCGGCAGTGGATAATGCTCGTGCAAACAGGCTGACATCGTCCAGGTGACCATGCAAAAAATCGGCAACTTCATCGTTCCGCAAACCGGTGTTGGCTCCCAGCAGCAACGGCCGATTGAGGCTGGGCGCATAGGCATATTCGGCTTGTATGACTGGACTTCCATCCAAATACAACGCCATGGTTTGTGCCGTATGATCCAGCGTTACCGCCAGGTGGTGCCAAGCATTTGTATCCAGCGTTGGGCCAGCGAATTCGTGCCATTGCTGTCCGTCGCCCGTGCGAAGCATGATTCGGTTGGATTCGTCTAGCGATAATTCGAAGCCCAGTGGTCGACTGGCAACGCGTTGCGAAACGAGCGTTTGCCGACGACCACTTTCCAGCGGCTGAAACCAGAGGCCCAACGTGAAATTTTCCGACGAAGATACTCGATTCTCAGGAACCTCCAAATATCCGTTCCTCGAAAATTCCGCCGCCGGACCTTCGTCGGCTTGGAACGAATTGGCGGCGCTATCAACGTTGTCAATCACGGCTGCGGCAATTTGTTTTGTGGAATCGACAGCAATGAAACTAAAGTTGGAAAAGCCGTCAAAGTTCCAATACAATCGATTTTCTGTCGAGGGAGGCGAACGGTCGAATCCAAGCGGCAACGCTGTATCGGTTTGCCAGGCAAGTGGTTCGAAATCCACGTTGCGCCAGTCAGGCAGATTCGTTTGCGAATCTGGAATCAGGTATTCGGCGGCCGTTTCAGGTCCGATGTAGGTTGTTACCAACGACTGTTGGGCGAAACCGTAGGAGACGTCATCGAACTGCGAGGGAAAACTGGGCGACACGGCTTGTTGGACTTGTCCGTCCGGATCAATCAGAGCCAAGTACTCGCCGTCACCCGAAAGGCGAAAATTGGTATGCCAATATCCGTCTTCGTCCATGACATTGTTTTGCTGTTGTCCCGACGCAAACACAATCAGATGTTCTTGCGGCGCCAGTTCTTGCTGGGGAAACGTCCACTTAGCCGGTTCGTTGGAATTGTCGGTCAAATGCCAACCGGCCAGATCCACGGCTTCACTGCCAGCGTTGAAGAGTTCAATCCAATCCGAAAATTCGCCAAAGCCATCTCGCAACGTAGTTTCGTTCCTGGCCATGAATTCGGTGATGTAGACGTCTGCTGCCAGCAAGCAGCGCGCCTCTAACGCTTCCAAATGCAGCGAAGTTTTTCGTTCAAGTTCGTGACGTTTGCCGGATCTATATTTTTTCATGACGAAGCAACGATCTGGTGGGAAAATCAATTGCGCCAGGTGTGTCATTGGCCTATGCGAACACTATTCCAAGCGAATGCCACACGTCCATCTAGTATACACATTTGGCGCAAAGCAGAATCCTTGTCGATGACGTGTAGCGGATTCGTTTCGAATCAAGAACGTCTACATCGACGCCAAAATGCTTCCGATAATAATCAGCCATGGCACGGCACCCGCAGCGATTGCCGTGTAGATAATGCCGGGCGGTGGTCGCTGAATTCGCATGCGAATAGCAACAGGAGTTAGCACCAAGGTAATCAGGCCTGCCATCGCGGCCACGCCCAGCATGGTTGCCGAGAATGCTTCCATCATGGGCGAACCACCGCCAAGCAACATGACTAGCCGCACCATGACTCCCGTAAATTCGGCGGCAATGGTTGCCAACATACACAACATCCACGCCACGGTGACGCCTTCGGCAGCGCGACTCTCCTCGGGCGGTTGATAATCGACCTTTTTACGTTTGCGACTTCGGTTGGGAGAACGCTTCTTTGTCATGAAATCACGGCAGGGAAACAATTGGTAAATCAGTTTAGACGCAATCCGACCCGTCCGTTACGAAAAAAACACCGTGAATGACAGGGCGGCTCGCGACCGGCTCCTCTACAAAAACAACTCCATTGTGGACCAGGCGAGCGTTTCCGAGTAGCGGTGGGGCAACGGCATTCATGCCAGAAATTATGCCGGCCGCCGGATTTTGAACTAGTCTTCCAACAGAGCGTCCTTCATGCCAGTCTACTTGGAACCGGAATAATCGTCATGACCACCGCAACCATTTCTCAAAGGCAGTTGCGAAACGTTTCCACAACAGCTGCTTCGGCGGTAAATGCAACCTTCACGTTGCTGGTTCAGAAACGAGGTGTCGGTATCGAACTGCGATATCAATGGGACGAATCCGTTGAGCCGGAGATGCGTGACGAAATTATGGACTTGGTCGAGTCAATTCCTCTGGAGAAGTTCGTTGCACCTTGTCAAGCACCGTCTGTGGACGAATTGGACGGCAGGCGACTTCGTTTGCGATTGGAGATGGACCGTCGTGAATCCACGGAAACCCATTGGCTTTGGCGGGCTTTTGTCGCTTTCAAAACGGGAGAACGAACGCGATTAGACAATGGTGCCGGTGACTTTCAGCAAATGGTGAACGTATCTCAAGCAGGCAGTCGACAAGAGATCGACGTGCTTCGGCGGCAATGGACGGAATGTCGCGAACAAGACGCACATGTATCGTCGGAGATGCGGACGCAGTTGCTACGGCAAGCCACGGCCGCAGTCAAAGAAGCTCGAGAAACCAGCGATATGGAACGCACTATCGAGTTATTAGAGATCATTGAACAGCTGATGAACGAAGAAAGGCCGCAGCCTTAAACTGCGACCTTTCGAACAAGCAATTCGAGATCAAACGACAAGGGCTAGAATCCGCCGCCGACACCACCCAGGCCGCCGCCAAAACCGCCGCCGCCTAGTCCAGCCGCGGTTCCCGGATTTCCACCTTGTCCAGTGGCACCGGTGAAGAAGTTGAACTGGCTAACTTCACCAATACCGCTGAAGATTGGCAATCCGCTAAACCGGACATACCGGCGATCTGCGGAAATCACAGCAGTAGCGATCAAATTGGCACCTTCTGGCAACTGCACAATCTGTGGTTGATAGCCAACGGCTCCGTTGCGGAAAAACGGAAACTGGCCTCGTCCTGCACGGGCTCGAGCGATAGCCAAATCGGCCAGGGCGTCATTGTCCATGCTGGAACTTAGCTGTTGGCCCAGGATGGAACGATTGATGGCCGCTTGCGTTGTCGTCACGGTCGCAATTTGGAAATCGGTTAGTGATTCCTGGCGACGCGCGTTTTCCAATACAAAGTTTACAACCGCACCATCGTCGGCCAATTCGATCTGTTTTTCTTCGGAATCGCCTCCGGTTGCTCGGTAATTGCGGTGAATCTTCACCGTCACCTTACCAGCCACCACTTCGCCCCAAACACGTCGCACCAGCACTCGGTATTGTCCCGCAAATCCTTCTGGACAAACGTAAACTTCTTTGTGTAGATGTTGTCCATTGTCTTTGCCAGCGAAATCGTCACCCAAATACACGCCGCCGCCAGGCGTACGAGGATTCCGAAGCGAACAGACCGTACCGGTGGGTTCTTCCACTAGCAAATCAATGTCCGCGTCACCGGTCCACGAAACTTCTACCATGACGTCTCGGACTAACGATTCTAACAACTGATCTTGGAACGAATTCGCTCGATCCGGATCCGAAGCTCGCAGCTCAGACAGCGCCACTTTGGCCAAGTTAACCGCTCGATCTCGATTTTCTCGCTGATCGGCAGGCCATTCATGACGCAGGATATTGGCACATGCCCAGCAGATTCCTTCCGCATCATTCAGTCGCTTGGCCACGTCCAGCGCTTGCAAGTAAGGTTCCGGACGCAATGGAAACGCGTCGGCTACTTCGCGAAACATCTTCAGGGCTCGTTGTTCAAAGCCGTTCTTAGCCAAGTACAACGCGGCGTACATGATGTCTTCCGGATTTTCGCTCAAATCCACAGCCGACATGATCGCTCGTTCAATATCTGTCTTGTCGGCACCCGCCAATCGCAAAGCGATGCCTAACGATTCGTGGGTCCAAGGTCGAACATAGCCCTGACGAAGACCGGCCGTCAACATGTCGGCGGCGTCGTGGTACTGACTGCGATTCATCATTTCGCGAATCGTCGAACGGACCACCTTGTCGTCGATCTTGTCTTCCGACTGACCGAAGTACGCTTCCCAGGTGGCGGCGACGGTTGCGTCTTTCGCAGGTGCGGGAGCAGGTGAAGGCGAGGTCTTGGCGTCCGTAGCTGGGCTGAGCGTCAAGACATCTTGGACGTCAAACATGCCGCCGCCCATGCCCATACCGCCCATTCCGCCGCCCATGCCTCCCATGCCGCCCATGCCTCCCATCATTCCGCCGCCCATGCCTCCCATGCCGCCCATGCCTCCCATCATTCCGCCGCCCATGCCTCCCATCATACCACCGCCCATCATGCCGCCGCCCATGGATTGGATGGGCAAGACGAGATCGGCAACGGGATAGACTTTGGTTACAGCACCTTTTTGTGCAGCTTCCACGGAGGTGAAGGTCAACACTTCGTTTTCAACGACATACGTCAGGTCCAGGTCTCGCAGCATCAGCTTTAAAGCAGAACGCAGACTGATCCCGCTTAGTTCCTTTGTCACGGCCGTGTCGGTGGTAACTCCAAGTGTTTCCAACGCTTTGGTGTCCAGCGTAATTTCGATTTCATGCAATCGTTCTAGATAGTTGACGACTTCGCCCAGGGTGTAATCGACAAAGGGGAAGTTGGTCGGCTTATCGAGTTCGTCCATGATTTTTTGTTCGGCTTCACCTGTTTGAGCAAAGTCGACCTGGGCGTACTTTTGACGACGTCTGGACAGGTCTTCCCAGACCTTGGCATCCGGATAAACCAACGCTGGATCGTCGGGGAATGGGACGTGTGACAATTCAACCTGATACAGCGTGTCTAACACTCGACGCTGACGAAGATCTCGCAGCGCCATCATGTTTTCGTACGAATTGATCATTCGTGCTTTCAACGGCGTGATCTGGCCGGTTAACGAATGCGGATCTTTATCTCGAATCAATTCGCCGATATTGATCGCCTCTTCGTAGCGATCTTCGGCCAAGCGAGCATTAAACTGGTCCATCAACGCTTTCTTCAATTCGTCGTCTCGAGCGGCCAAGTCCAGCATGCGTTCCTTTTCACGTTGCATGGCTTGATTCTGCCGAGTCACTAGATCTCGCTTTTCTTTTTCCACCTTCTGAGCACTCGCTCGACGCAAAGTGGTTTCCAGTTGATCCAGAAGTTCCGAACGCGTGGTTGCGTCCAGATCAGGCACCTGATTTACCGATTCGACCAACGACTTTAGTTGAATAATGGCGTCGGCGGGTGCGGATCGCATGGAGTTGTTCGCTTGGGAAATCCCTTGAGTGACTTCCGAGCGAATAATCTGCTCCATCACTCGACGCTGAGCCAACTCTTCTTGCAGCAGTCCGGTAGATTCGTCTGTCAAGAATTCGTCTACTAACGTGCCACTGTTTTGGATGGGGCCCACGTTCTGAACGGGGTCGCTCGGTACGACAATTCCTTCGACCACACTACCATCTTCAATCGGTCCGGCTTCCGGAAGAAGTTGCAACGAATCTTCGCCATCGACTTCAAAGTCAGTGTCAAATTGGACTACTTCCTTCAATTCCAGCGTTTCTAGTTGAGGTTCTTCTTTGCTGGGAGCAATCGCCTCTTGCAACGCCTCGGCCGAGGTATTGGTCGGATCTTGCTTAAGAGCTTCCTCGGCCAAGATTTGAGCACCTAGAACATTGCCACTGGCGAAGGCTTGCTGGCCAATTTTGGCTAAATGGTCGGCTTGTTGCAGCATCATGCGTCGAATCGAACTCAGCGAATCCGTGCCCATCAAAGGGAGGCTCTTGCCATGATCTGCTTTGGCCAAATCAATTAGTTTTGGCAAGAACGCGAAGTCATCATTCGGAGCGACAACGTCAACATTCCAATGAAGCTGAATGGCTTGTCCGTTGACTTCGCCAGTCAGATCCAGGCTGGCGGGCAAGGATGTAGCCGTTCCCACCACCACGGTATCGCGATCCATTCGCAGCGGAGGTACATTGGCTGGATACGCAGCAAGATCGCTAGGCAATTCGGACGTGACCCAAACAACGGGAGACGTCAACGCTTGTGCCACGGCCTGACCCGCTTGCTGTCCGGTCACATCAGCTGCGTCAATAAATACATGTCCGCCGGTTAGATTTGCCAGCGATACCATCAACCCGAGATCTCGATCCGGTCCAATGGCGTAGGCGAAAAAGCTGATTCGTTGTTCAGCCAACTGGTTAGAAATGGCGTTAAACTGTTCGCTGGAAAACAAATCCGCTCGGCTCACACCATCGCCAATGTAAACCACTTGACGAGCCACCTGTGCGTCTCGGCTAAAGACTTCCGACGCCACCTGCATGCCTCGAACTAAATCGGTCGAACCCAAGGGAGTGCGAGCCGACAGTTTCTTTAGAGCACCAACTGCGTTCTTAGCCGAAACAAATCCGTCTGTGAGTTTAACCACATCCAGATCAATGGCGGTGACACAAATTCGATCTTCCGATCCAAGAGAACGCATGATCGATTTCAACGCGTCCATGCCATCGGTTCGATACGCACCTACTTGGCTGGCCGATGTGTCCATCAACACCAAGACGTCTCGAGCCATCGCAGGTGAAAGTGCGCCATGCGGTTGCAATGACAACGCAAAGAATTGGGATCCGTTCGCATCTTGGTAGGTATTTACTTTTGCGGTTGTGGGCGAAGCATCGTTCGCCTGAACCGATGCTGCACACAACGTTGCAGCCACCAACCAAGAAATTACGAAGCGACAGCGTGAAGTCATAACACGAACTCCGTCGACTAAAAATGTGAGGGCAGCGGAGGAATCTCTGTTCCGGAAAGAGACGACCCGCAAGGCCACTGGAAAAGCTAAATTGTTTCGCACTTGATACGAGTAGCCTTCATTGTATTTACCACGCTTCGAAAACGCTACTATGAAATGCCATGATTGATACTTCAGGCTGGTTTTTCCGGCATTTTCAGTTCCGCAAAAAACAAAACGGGATTCCGACCAGCACTGTAAAATTTGCAAAACCAATCTATCGCTAAATTCGAAAACACAACGCTAGCTGCCGTCATTCCGGCGATAGTCCTGCTGGCGTGTTTATATATCCAAGCGCGGCTTGATGTTTCGCCGAGTCGAACATGCCGGTCCGAAGGGTTGACTGTCAAGGTTTTCAACCACCCCATTGGCGAACACCGGGGCTGATGCGCATTAGCAATGCGGTTGGCAATGTGAAAACTTTCGGCCGAATCAGCCAGCTTGGGACACAACCGATTATTGATCGCGGCTCCCGAAACCCGATAAACTGGGCGTTGCCAGAATTCCTGAGCATATTCATCTTTCACCCAACCGCCCTTTGCCGGAGAAAATTCTTGATGTCAGAACCCGCAAAACAACAATTCAATCGTCGGTCGTTTTCCAAAACTGTCTTGGGTGCTGCCGCCGGAATCGGTGCGTTCGGCATGATGAAGTCTGCGTTCGCTCAGAACGATAAACCGCTGTTCGAAATCTCGCTGGCCCAATGGTCGCTGCACAAAGCACTGTTCGCCAAGAAGATGGACAACCTGGACTTCGCTAAATTCGCCAAGAACGAATGCGGCATCCACGCCGTCGAATATGTCAATCAGTTCTTCAAAGACAAAGCCAACGACGCAAAATATATCGCTGACATGAAATCCCGAGCCGAAGGGGAGGGCGTCAAGAGCGTCCTGATCATGTGCGATGGCGAAGGCCAGCTCGGTGACGCGAATCTGCAGAAGCGACAGCAAGCCGTCGAAAATCACTACAAGTGGGTGGAAGCCGCCAAAGAACTTGGCTGCCATGCCATCCGAGTGAACGCGGCCAGCAGTGGCAGCTATGAAGATCAAATCCACCGAGCGGCGGATGGGCTACGAGCACTTTCCGAGTTTGGTGGCAAGCACGATATCAGCGTGATTGTGGAAAACCACGGCGGCCTGTCTAGCAATGGCGCGTGGCTGGCAGCGGTCATGGAAAAGGTTGATCATCCAAATTGTGGCACGCTACCCGACTTCGGCAACTTTCGTATTAGCGGTGACGAAATGTACAACCGCTACAAAGGCGTGATCGAATTGATGCCGTACGCCAAAGCGGTCAGCGCCAAGTCTCACGACTTTGATGAAAACGGTAACGAAATCCACACCGATTACCTGCGCATGATGAAAATTGTCTTGGATGCTGGCTATCACGGTTACGTAGGCGTTGAATACGAAGGCGGCAAAGTTGACGAACTGGAAGGCATTATCCTGACCAGAAAGCTGCTGGAAAAAGTTCGGGAACAGCTGAGTTAAACACTGGGCGAATTGCTCGCGGCAGACCTTTTGTTCGTAGTACCGCCTTCAGGCGGAAGCAGTTGACTGTCTTCCGCCTAATAAGCGGTACTGCGAATGTTCACTAAGTGAGATCATCGGACACGCGGCGAATTGGCGACTTGGATTGGGTGTTGCAATTCACGCAGCCATTTCACCGTGTCTGAAACCACGTCTACCGACTGCGATTGCACTCGGCCTACTTCCTGGAAATCGGTTCGTTCCAGGGACGTTTGAATCCGAGACAATTGTTCGGCCATTTGCTGCAAGATGGCTGCGTGTTCTGCATCGTCCATTTCCGTGCGAACCAAGAACGTATTTTCGTCGGTTCGTTCACGATGCAAAAACACCATGCGTCCTTCTTCGGCTTTCAACAAACGCCCCGCCAAATATCCTCGGCGAAATTCTCCGTCCGAAGTGAACTGATAGACTTCGTTCTGCCCCAAAAAGAAACTCGGCGCCCCATTGCGACGAAATCCCCACACCAACGGCTCGTCCAGCCACGGCACCGTTACTTCCATGCGATCGACCAAGCCGGTTGCTTCTCGCAACAAGTCTTCTCGTTCCAATTCTTCTCGCGCCATGGTTCCACTTTCACTGCACGCCAGATGTGCTTGTTCGTAGTTTCCTTCGCATCGAACGGCGACCAGCGCCGACGCATTTGGACGCCATTCGTTTGGGAATTCGCAACAAGACGCATCCGCTAATAGCATTCAACCGAGTCGAATCCGAAGTCGATTTCGCCTTCATCGTACGAAACTGGTGGTTCGCTG
>JAGQOZ010000518.1 GCA_020426955.1 Planctomycetales bacterium | reverse complement strand
GGATTATTGAACAACTGCAAGTAGACCGAGACCAACCGTTGTTTTTGGCATGCGGTATCTTTCGACCACATATGCCGTGGTTCGCACCGCAATCGTTTTTCGACCAGTATCCCGCGTCGGCATTGACGATGCCCAAGTTGCGGGAAGACGATCTGCAAGACATTCCGTCGGCCGGACGTAAGATGGCGATTGGTAACAAGCGAGCTGGCGTGAAGGCGATTGCGAACAGCGAATTCGGCACCATTCGCGGCAAGGGGCTGTGGAGCAATGCCGTGCAAGCTTATCTGGCGTCCATGTCCTACGCCGACCAGCAAGTGGGGCGTTTGCTAGACGCACTGGACGAATCGGGGCAAGCGGATAAGACCATTATTATTCTGTTGTGTGACCACGGTTGGCATTTGGGTGAAAAACATCACTGGAAGAAATTCACGCTGTGGGAAGAAGCCACTCGAGTCCCCTTGATCATTGTCGCGCCGGGAGTCACCAAGGCCAATCAGCAAACCGATCAGCCGGTCAGTTTGCTGGACATCTATCCAACGCTAGTGGATCTTTGCCAGTTGCCCGAACCCGACCAGTTGGATGGCAAAAATCTGCGTCCACTGCTGGATGGCTCGGCCATTCGCTGGGATCATGCCGCCGTGACAACGCACGGCAAGGACAATCACGCGGTACGAAGTCAACATTGGCGATACATTCGCTATCAGGACGGCAGCGAAGAATTGTATGATCATCGAGTCGACTCGCAGGAATGGACGAATCTTGCAGATGACGTTCGTTTCGCCCAGGTCAAGACAGAATTGGCAGCTTGGCTGCCACAGTCGAATGCCGAACCAACGGCTCGAATTGATGCGAAACGAGAAAGTTCCGATGATAGCAACGAACTCGGCCAATTCGATTGGGGTTCGGCCGAAGTCACGGATAGCCGGCTGGTGCTGAAAGTCGATCAAGTAAACGCAAAACAAGAAATCACGATACCTCGTCTGAATAATTCCTTGGTGCGAATTCGCCTGAATGGCAATGAATCTACTGACGTCCGCTTGCAGCCCGAACCGACTGAATGGCGAATCGCGATTCCACCCGACATCAAGTTGCCTTGCACTGTGGAGTTGGAGTTCGGCCAAGCGGTTTACCTTCCCACGTCGCCTCGCACTATTACGCCAGGCCAGAATGGACAACTTATTCTGCACGCTCGTGACGCCGTGACGCACGGTAAACTGCTGCGTTTCGAACCTCAGCCTCACAAGAATACGGTCGGCTATTGGGCCAATCAAGACGACTGGGCCGAATGGCATTTCCAGGTCGCTCAGCCAGGAACGTATCAAGTTACTCTACGGCAAGGTTGCGGCACGGGGCATGGCGGCAGTGAAGTGCGGTTGCAGATTGGTCAGCAAAAACTGACGTTCCAGGTTGAAGAGACCGGCGGATTTCAGAATTGGAAAGACCGCTTGCTAGGCACTGTCACGTTGAATGCGGCAGAATCGGCTACGTTGCAGCTTCGACCGCAAAACAAGCCGGGTGGTGCCGTGATGGATGTGCAGCAAATCACATTGATGCCGGTGGCAGATACGGATAAGGAAGAGTAGGGCAGGAGCAACATCGCGATGAATGTAAGTGATCGGCTGCGGCAACTTCGTTGTGCTGGATGCCATTGGCGTAAGACGGTCGGCCCGGACGAGATGATTGAACGCCTGCGGTCGATGGGGCGACTTCGCCGAGATGCCAAGCCGGATTGGGAATACGTGCTGGAACTATTTCGTTTGGAAAGCCAAAACATGGCTTGCGTTGAATGTGGACAGCAAGGCTTGTTGGTCGAACCCCTTACCGACGACTTCGACGATTGGGGCCAGGCAGTCAAGTGTGAAGTCTGCAAAGCGCCAATTCCACTTGAGCGAATCGAAATTTTCCCCGATTCCAAACGCTGCGCAAAATGCGTCGATGTATCCATGGAAGAACGTGAATTCTGTGATTATTGCGGCGGACTGATGAAAATGGTGCGTCGCAAAGGCACCGGGATCTCGGGGTATCAAATGGCTTGCTCTGACTGCGGGCGGTAGGCAAAATCAAAAAAGGAGAAACGGGTGAGCAAGTCCACGGACATTCGCGTGAACGAAGCGAAGTGGTCGACGACGCAGATTGATTACCGTTCGCCCATGAAGTTTGGTGGTCGAATCGTGTCGGATGTGACGCTGCTAGATGTGCAAATTGATGTAGAAGACCGTTCGGGCAAACGGGCGGTCGGGCGAGGATCGATGCCGCTGGGCAATGTCTGGGGCTGGCCGAGCCAAACGTTGGACAACCAACAGACGCTGGCTCGGATGCGAGAACTGGGGGCTGCGGTTGCCAATGCTGCGAACGAACTGTCCGAATTTGGTGATCCGCTTCAGTTGTGCACTCGGTTGAGTCATCAGTATCAAGCTCTCGCGGATCAAGTCACTTCGGCAGCCAATTCGCCCGAACCGATGCCTCGCCTGGCGCAGTTGGTTTGCGGCAGTCCCACGGAAGCCGCGTTGTTTGATGCGTGGGGACGAACGGCCCAATTGAATTCGTACAATATGCTTGGTTCGGACTTCGTGAATCAAGATCTCGCGACGTGGTTGGGCGATGATTTTGCGGGTGAATACTTGGACCAATACACTCGCCGCCAACCTGCGGACCATTTACCTTTGTATCATCTGGTCGGCGCATTAGATCCGCTTACCGCATCCGATCTACCAAGTCGGCTCGACGACGGTCTGCCTGAAACGCTGGGGGAGTGGATTGTGGCGGATGGGTTGACACATTTGAAAATCAAGCTCAACGGCGACGATTTGCCGTGGGATGTGGATCGAGTGGTGCGGATTGATGCCGTGGCGACGGAAGTTCAGGCAAGACGCCATGTTTCACATTGGTGCTATTCGCTGGACTTCAACGAAAAGTGTCAGAATGTTCAGTATGTGCTGGAATTCTTGGCAAAGTTACGAGCGAATTCGCCTGCTGGATTTGAACGAGTGCAATATATCGAACAGCCGACCAGCCGAAACCTGCGAGCGAACCCGGACAACGTCATGCACGAAGCGGCCAAGATCAAGCCCGTGGTGATTGACGAATCATTGGTTGATTTGGAAAGCCTGCTGCTGGCGCGTGAACTGGGTTATTCGGGCGTGGCACTGAAAGCTTGTAAAGGGCACAGCGAAGCGTTGCTCATGGGTGCCGCGGCGCAAAAGTATGGCATGTTCTTGTGCGTGCAAGATTTAACGTGTCCGGGGTTTTCGTTCTTGCACTCCAGTTCTCTGGCTGCTCGAGTGAATTCAGTCTCCGCCATTGAAGGCAACGGGCGACAATACTGCCCAGCCGGCAACGAAGCTTGGAAAGAAAAGTATCCTTCGATGTTTGAAATCACCGACGGCAAAGTAGGCACGTTTTGCTTGAACGGTGTGGGGTTGGGGTTCGAGTAGTCATTTAGATTCTTGGAGCGACTGTCTTCGCTTTACGCCTCAAGGCAGCATTGGTTGTGCTTCAAGCTCTTACTCGCGTAATGGCGGTGATAAAAACAAAGATGGCGAAATTCATTTGCCCGGCTCGTTTTTTCGACCTATGTTTTAGATGCCGCCTGTTCCAAACAGGTCAGCGAAAAAGGCAAACCGGTTGTGAAACCGGGACGCAAAGCTATGGGTCTCGAACGAGATCGCCAGGCTACCGAACGACTTTTCTAAGCTACCGAGCTTCCTCGGCAGCGAACCGTTTCCTCTAACGTGAAAGGTGTGTACCCCTATGGCATTCTGCTGCAAGTGTCACAAACGTCTGGACGTTTCTCCTGAAGAATTCATTGACCGCAATGCGTGGTGTCCTCGCTGCAAGGACGTCGTCCCGACTTCACTGTGCCGAGTGCCCATGTGGAGCGTTGCAGTGGTGGTTGTGTTATGCATTTTCACCAACGTCTTGCATGTAGTGAACTAGTCGCATTACGTCCCCAGATCTGTTGGTAGTCCTGCCTTTAGGCCAATACCGCTAAGTTACGAGGACGACGGTCTCTTCGAATTTCTTCTCGAGAGGGGGTGATTTGCGGTGTTTCTCGCGCTTCTTCGGCCATTTACTCTGAGGTCGTTTGATGACACGTGGATTGATGCGGTTGCGACGTGGCGGAAGCACCTGCAAACTGATTTCCTCGATTAGTGATTCGTACCATTGTGACATCAAGTGACGAGACCGTGGGGCCTCCGGCAAACACGCTCGCAACACATTGATCGTGCCTGTGAAAGAGATGCGTCGCGGAGATACCTCTGCCTTGGTTGCCGCCTCAAGTGCCAGCTTGCGGATGATAAAGTGAGCAATGAATAAACCGTAGATCTCCTGGATCACGCCAGCGGGACGATGACTTCGAAGTTTTGGGGCATTGCGCAAATGAGTCTTCGCCTCGTCAATTGCCACCTCC
>JAGQOZ010000517.1 GCA_020426955.1 Planctomycetales bacterium | reverse complement strand
CCGTTTGCCATTGGTTTAGTAATATTCGCATCTTGGACAAGACCGCTTGCTGCTGCGGATCGTTCGCCAGATTGCGAATTTGCAACGGATCCTCACTGACGCGAAACAGCATTTCGGCCGGTTGCGTCGACTGGACCAGCAACATCTGAAACGGCTTCAATTCGCCTCGTTCTGCCGCTTCCCAATATTCCTTCACATCGGGAAAACGAAACGCGGCACTTTCGCCGGACAGATTATGCCGTTCTGGCCAAGCATTCCAAACATACAGCCAATCACCGCTGCGGACCGCGCGAGCATGATTCTGAAAGACATGCCAATTGCGTTCCGCAAAGGCCACGGTCCGCACCGTTTGATCGGGATCGTTTAACACAGGCACCAAACTGACACCTTGCACCGTTTCCGGAATCGGCAAATTTGCCAATGACAAGATAGTGGCACTCAAGTCAATGGAACTGGCCAAAGATGCAGTTCGACCGACGGCAACATTTGGCCCCGTGATGATCAACGGTGTTTTGATGCCGCTGTCGTACAGATAAGTTTTGCAACGAGGAAACGGTCGGCCGTTGTCACTACAAAAGATGACGTACGTACGGTCCGCAATCTGCTGCCGTTCTATTTCGGCTTGCACTTGGCCCACGTAGTAATCCAAACGGCTGATTTCGTGATAATAGCCAGCCAGCTTTTTACGCGTCTCTGGGCCGTCGTAAAGAACGTCCGGAACCGGAAGTTCGTTCGAATCGTAAACAGGTGCTTTGTCGTTTTCCGTGAACGCTCGATGCGCATCATGCGCGGCGAACCAGCAGAAAAACGGCTTGTCCGTCGGACGTTCTTGCAAGTGCTGCACCCAGTTTTCCGCGCCGGCAGGATTACTGTTCGAATGGACGTCAAAACCCAGTTCGTCGGGAAGCCCCATGTGATTCTTTCCCGATAGAACCGTGTGATAACCGGCGGTTCGCAACTGTTGAACGAACGTCGTCTGCGACTTGGGCAGCGACGTATGCAGCTCGGGAGCGCCGGTGTTGTGCGGATAACGCCCCGTGATAATGGAACAACGACTGGGCGAGCAACTACTGATGGTCAGGTAGGCATTGTCAAACACCAAACCGTGGGCCGCCAACTGCTGCAGATGATTTGTTTGCACAAATGCGTTTCCATAGACGGCCGTATCATCTGGGCTGACATCATCCGCAATAATGAAGACAAAATTTGGTCGTTCCGTTGACACATCACTGGCGGCCCACGCGCCAGCAACCAGCGATCCACAACCGACGGCCTGTCCGATGAGCCACCACGTCAAAATCAGTTTCCGTATCATTCGTACTTTTCTCGAAAAAGCAGCGTTACAATTGGCAGGCAGGTCTGTTCGTTTGCGCCGGTCGACCGAGTTTACTCCATGTCCGTTGAACCAGACACGGTGTTGCCAAAGTCATCGAAACAATCGGCCGCAGTTCCAGCAAAGGCTTGAATCAATCGCGTTCGCATGTTCGCATCATGCTGAAAGACAGTCCACCAAACCGAGAAGAACCCGACTCCCAGAGCAACTTGCACCGCCAGCTGTCGCATTTGCACAGTATCATTCTGCGTCAGCAAACTTAGAACTTCCTGGGCCTTTCCCCACGCATGAAACCGCTTTAACCAACGACGATCTCGGTCCGAGAATTTCGGATGACCGGGAATTCGATCCAGCCCCGTCAGTTGGATCGTAGCCCGCGCTCGTTCTTCACTCATTTCAACAGCAGTGCCAACTTGCGGAGGCAGGTCGGGAGGATAAACGAATGTTCGCATCGTATTATGACGATCGGGCCAATAATAGTCGGCCAGATTGATGGTTTTGTCTCCTTTGATCGAATTGCAGTTACTGCAGGCCAAAAGGAAATTGGACCATTCTTGCTCCAGATGCGGATGCAGACTCTTCGGCTGTACGTGTTCGACATCCACAGACGAATGAAGGGCTACCTCGCAATAGGAGCAATAGTCTCCCATGCGGTCAATCAAGTAGTCGCGAGCGTCCTTGTAGTCGCCAAAAGTAACGGGATTGCCGAATTCGTCCGTTGGCACCTCACCTCGCACGACCGGCCTCATTGCGTGGCTCCGGCGGTTCCATTTTCACCGTTCTTCTGCGTCGCCAGCTGTTTCATTTTAATCAAAGCGTGGTAGGCAGGATCGTCACTATAAGGCAAAGCGAGCTTTTCTAACTCCGTTCTTGCCAGCTCCTTTTCGTCAGCAGACGCCTTCGAACCGCGATCCAGCATTTCAAAATACTTGGCAGCCTGTTGCATTAAGTCCACGTGTCGTTGACTACGCTGGGGCAGTGAAATCCCTTGGATCTGTTCGGCAATATCCTCAATGCTTTTATTACTAACGTCTCGATTGGACGGGTCATCCAGGTTGATCAATTGCACGCCCGCAAGAAGTGGAAGTGATTGAATAACAAATGGCGAATGTGTTGTTGCAACGAACTGCAACTGAGGAAACGTTGCCACTAAATCGCTGATCACACGACGATGCCATTTGGGATGCAGATGCAAATCGATTTCGTCAATCAAAACGATGCCGACAGATTCAGCCGAGGCG
This sequence comes from Planctomycetales bacterium, assembly GCA_020426955.1. Taxonomy (GTDB): domain Bacteria; phylum Planctomycetota; class Planctomycetia; order Pirellulales; family Pirellulaceae; genus JAGQOZ01. The sequence goes on along the minus strand of JAGQOZ010000517.1, from coordinate 1,847 downwards.
TTGGCTTCCAAGTGTGGATTGAGCGTAGCACACTTTACAGCTAGGTCGGCAACCATTGCCAATATATTTCGATATCCATCGCTCAGATAGTCAAATGGAACGCCCTTGTCACCAAACATCAAAATCAACTGATCATAGGCAACGTCGAAATAAACTCGAGTCGCTCCGGGAACACACCGCACAATCGCCTGGCGACATGCTTCCAGAACAGGAATTGTGGCTGATCGCTGTAAGGCAATCAATTCTTGCGTCTTGAACCACTCAAGCAACCGCGGATGACTGGAAGCCGTGTTTAAACATTCGTGATAGCCGGCGAAACGAGAATCTGGGCCCAGCGTATTGATGGCAGTGCGTCCGTTTGTCTGAAGCCAAAGGCGTTCGGTACCGTAATAAGAAATCACGGGAAGCAACGAATTAGCGGATGCGTCTTGCACTTGCTTTTGCAGTTCCTGAGAACGAAGATGCAACCAGCCTGCTTTCGAATTATCGGTGGCTTGGCCTGATTTTCGCTGGATAGTCCACAACCCTTCTTCGCCAGAAATCGCCCCGGTTGCCTTTATCACCACCGGGAATTGAGGCTCCACGGTCAACGTTTGGCCGCTGGTGTGAAACACGCGACGGACTTGTTCATCGGTAATCAGCCCCACGCCTTGAAGCGGAAAATGGTGCAGAATCCGTCCCGCTGCCAGCGCCAATCCTTCCAAAACCGCAGTCTTACCTTGCCCGTTTTCACCAACAATCAAGTTGAATGTCGAGCCAAACGAAAACGTCTTGTCGGAAAAGCACCGAAAATTCGCCAATTGTAAATGGTCAATTCTCATATCCTGGTCCCAACGTCAGATTACAATCGACGCATTCTGCTTTACACGAACCTTTTTAGCATAAGTCGCCTGATTCGAGGACACGGATTTCCCTGCGTCGTAGGTCGTGCCCAAAGATGTATTGTATCATTCGCACGAAAATAAAGTTGCGGCAGTTCGCTGAAACAAAAATGGAATCGTGGCAGCCAACGTTCCGACAAGCGAATCGCCGCTCAATCAAATACACCATGCACAAACCAGTTGCCGTTGTCCAGCTGGCGGAAGAGCCAAAACCAGGAACCGTCATCGCAGGCCGTGCGATAGTAGTCTCGTCGTACGCTAGGCCCTTTCCACCATGACGCTTCAATGCGTTCCGGTCCCCAAGCCTGTTGTACTTGTCGCTTCTTGCCACCAAACTGAAACGCCAGCGGCGGACCATGCGGAGCAATCCCCAGAACGTCAATAGGCGTCGGTGGATTCAGCAAACACAAAGGCCGTTCAAAAGGAGCAGGTGGCGGTCGTTTGCCAGCGGCTGATTTCAATCTGGCGTTTAATTGACGATCACCAACACCCGGTCCCGCAGTCAGCGGAATAGCTGCAAAACCGTCTTCGGGCAAAACGCCGGAACGAAGCCGAGCCGTCGTGACCGCTTTATGCCCCAAGCGACCGCTGAGCCGATTGATCAAGACCGCCAATTCGTGCGAAGTATCCGCAGGCCCATCACTAGCCAACAACCACTGTTGCGAAACCGGCAACTTGGCCGTAACCACCGCCTCCAACTGCACTCGAATAACACTGGCCGACAACCGACAACTTTCCAGCTGCAATCGCAACAAATCCCACAAATGATCAGCCAAACAACTGGGACGATACAGCCCCACTTCCAATGTCACCGCCGATGCCGCTTGGCACGTAAATTCGCACTGCAAGCGGACCGCCCCCTGATTGTGCATAGCCAACAGCTGCGCCATATGCTGCGTCAAATGCTGCAAGATTTGCTCCAACTTATTCCGCTTGGTCGTAGCATGTTCTAAATCCCAAGTGGTT
>JAGQOZ010000516.1 GCA_020426955.1 Planctomycetales bacterium | reverse complement strand
CCTGCACCATGAAATGGCGGTGCATCCGCTGGAGGCTGAACATTATTATCACCAGGCATTGGAAGTCGATGCGACTTTGACCGCTACCGTAAACAGGCGGCTGGCCGACCTGTATCACAGTCGGCCGGGATGCATGTTTCATTTGCCCAAGTGGGGTATGAATTCGGCCGAGTAGGATTTGCCCGGCTGTCACAGCGAGAGGATATTCCCCGTGGAAGCTTGGGCTTTTTGAAGTTGCGTTTTTTGATAGCCCGAAATGTAAGTGAGGGGAATTTGTGTGTTTTTGTGGTCCCTCGCTCACGCTTTGGGCTAGGAGAATCCGACCAGAAAACGCGAACGCGCAATTTCGAAACTGGCGCGTTGGGCAAAGATGAATGCGCCGCGTCGGGATAATTCGACGCGAACGCAACGCCTCAGGCGTATGGCGATACCGTGTCTAGCAGCAAGTCGAATTAGAACGGGATATCTTCGTCACTGTATTCGGCTTCCGCAAATTGCGCGTTGATGTCGCCGGAATCGGCTTCAGCTCCGCCACCGGCACCCAGCTTCTTCACGGAAAAGGCTTCGGCGTTGAGGAAGAATTTCACTTCGCTGCTGGGATCTTTCTGCCATTTGCGACCGTTCAGACGATACGAAAATTCAACTTCTTCGCCCACGCTAAGTGAATCGGCCTTGTCGCAATTGTCTTGCGTGAACTCCAGCGGAACGTAGTTGGTAAACCTACCGTTTTCCTGTTCGATGACCACCAAACGTTTCCGAAAGCCGTTTTGGCCGTAGGTTTTGGTCTCTTCAATCAAATGTATTTTTCCGCGAACCGTTGCATCGCTCATGCCGGTACATCCTCAAATTCCTGATCGATCCTATTTGGCCGTTCGAACCTTCCGAATACGGCGCAGGAACATCATCCTAATCGGTTGCCGCAGCAAAGGAAACCCTCGCCTAACACTCAGCATGCCGAACAAAATCTATCGCGGCTGAGCAACCAACACGACGCCAATGATAACGGCCAGCACAATGGTCAACGCCAGGATGGCTCGCCAAGAGACGTCGCGTTGACCAAGATCACGACGCTGAATTCGCTGTGCCAACATGGCTTGCGGTGACGACAAATCGGACAGTCGCACATCTCCAGCCGCGCGATCATCGGTCGGCCGTTCGGCGGAGGCTTGCGACACCAATTCGCCCAGAATGCCTTGAACACTCCGTGCGTTAAACGGCCGATCTTCCGGCGACTTTGCCAACAGCGACTGAATCAATTCGTCCAATTCGGCTGGACAGGGGATTCCCAATTCGGCCAAGGTGGCGGGCTGTTGGTTCAGATGTTGTTCGAAAATCTGAGCGAAGTTGTCGCCAACAAACGGCGTGCGGCCGGCCATCATTTCGAACAACACACAACCCAACGCATACAGGTCGACTTGACCCGTGATCGCTCGTTCTCCGCGAACCACTTCGGGCGCCATATATGCGTATGTTCCCACCGTCAGGCCGGCGTCAGTGATGTCTTGCTGCGTCAGGTCTCGAGCAATCCCGAAGTCACCCAATTTTAGTTGTCCGTCTGGTCGCAGAAAAACATTGCCGGGCTTCAGGTCTCGATGAACCACACCGTGGTTGTGACCGTGTTGCAATGCCGCCGCCAATTGTCTTCCACATTCGGCCGTTTCTTGCCACGAAAAGCTACCGCTGGCCGCCAGCAAATCCTTCAACGTTCCGCCTTCCACCAATTCCATGACATAAAACAATTTTCCTTGGTGCTTGCCACCGCCGTAATAGCGAACAATGTTCGGGTGATTCAGCCGAGCCAGAATGACCATCTCTCGTTCAAAGCGAGTGACCACAATTTCTTTGTTGGTGACGGAACTGGAAAGAATTTTCAGCGCAAAGACTTCGCCGGTCTCTTTGCACACTGCGCGATAGATGGTTCCGACGGTTCCCGAACCAATTTCTTCACCCAGCTGATAGTCATCAAAAAACAGGATCTTCATGCAACACCGCTCGCATCCCCAGGCGGGCATGACTCAGGCAAGAAAAGTGTGTGATTCGAAATTGGGCGGATCGTCAATTTCCAGGACGACACGTTCGATTCTACCAGAAACGAAAGGTCTACGGGGTAAGCAGTATGCCGGAACGAGAATTCGTCCCAACGCCCAAACGAAACTGGTTCCAGCGAACAAGACCTACTAACAAACCGAGTGCCAAGGCGATACGATTTTACAAAAAGAATGCTGAACAGGAGTGACGCTCGATGCGGTGTTTGGTAACCGGAGCCGGCGGGTTCTTGGGCGAATATATTGTCGAAAAGCTGGTAGCGCGAGGCGACGCGGTTCGCACGTTGGCGCGAGGTTCGTACGCTGGTTTGGAGAAACTGGGGGTCGAAATTCGCCGAGGTGACGTTCGGGACGCGCAGACGGTCTATGCTGCGTGCGAAGACATCGATTGCGTGTTCCATACCGCGGCGGTAGCCGGAATCTGGGGCCCCTGGGAGCACTTTCACAGCATTAACACGCAAGGCACCAAGAATGTGATCGACGCGTGTTGGCATCATCAAGTGCCGAGACTCGTTTTCACAAGTAGTCCCAGCGTCACGTTTGACGGCACGGATCAGTGTGGCGTGGACGAATCGGCCGAATATCCCCAAAAATGGCTGTGTCACTATTCGCACACCAAAGCACTCGCCGAACAGTTGGTCATCGCGGCGAACGGCCAAGATGGGCTGCTGACGTGTTCGCTACGTCCGCATCTGATCTGGGGGCCACGAGACAACCACTTGATTCCTCGGTTACTGCAGCGAGCCCAGGACGGAAAGCTCCGTATCGTGGGTGATGGAACCAATTTGGTAGACATCGTCTATGTGGAAAATGCAGCCGATGCCCATCTACTGGCCGCTGATTCGCTGAAACCGGGATCCAACACTTGTGGCCGAAACTATTTCATCAGCCAGGGCGAACCCGTGAACTGCTGGAATTGGATTAACGAGATCTTGGTTCGAGCCGGATTGAAGCCCGTTTCAAAGAAAATTTCGAAAGAAGCAGCGTGGCGAATTGGACACGGCATGGAGGTGGTATACCAGCTTCTTGGTTGGTCCAGCGAACCTCGAATGACACGCTTTCTTGCTGCACAGCTTGCCACATCGCACTATTTTGACATCCAGCGTGCTCGTTCTGATTTTGGCTACGTGCCCCAGATTTCCACGCAGGAAGGGATGCGGCGTCTTGTCAATTCCTGGTCAAATGGGTAGCTTCAACGGTTTGAATTTCGAACAGAGATCCCCATGATTGCGTCGTCCACAGCCCCGTTGCCCGATAGCCAGCGAATTGTGATCACTGGCATCGGATTGACTGCGCCGAATGGGAACGATTTAGCCAGCTATCGATCGAATTTGCTGGAAGGTCGCAGCGGCGTTCAGCCGTATGAAATTCGGTATGTTGGTAAGACGTTTGCCGGGATTTGCGACTTTGACGTGCGAAAGTATCAGAGTCGAAAAGATTTGCGTCGAGGAACGCGAGCCGGTTCGGTGGGTGTTTATTCGACCAACGAAGCCATCGCCGACAGCGGTGTTGACTGGGAAAACACCGATAAGTCGCGAGTCGGTATCTACGTGGGCGTGACCGAACACGGCAATGTGGAAACCGAAAACGAAATCTACGAAATCAAAGCGTACGACTACGATACCGCTTATTGGTCGCACCATCACAATCCCAGAACGGTAGCCAACAATCCGGCTGGCGAAGTAGCCTTGAACTTAGGCATCACCGGGCCTCATTACACCATCGGTGCCGCGTGTGCCGCTGGCAATGCTGGCCTGATTCAAGGCGCTCAGATGTTGCGTCTGAACGAATGTGATTTGGCACTGGCCGGCGGAGTTTCCGAGAGCATTCACACGTTTGGCATTTTTGCCAGCTTCCGTAGCCAAGGCGCGTTGGCGGAACATGAAGACGCGACGAAAGCTTCTCGGCCGTTTGACATAGATCGTTCGGGCATTGTGGTTTCAGAAGGCGGCTGCATGTATGTGCTCGAACGGCTTTCGGACGCGAAGGCTCGCAATGCCAAAATTTATGGCGAACTGGTCGGTTACGCGATGAATACGGACGCCACGGATTTCGTCCTTCCCAATCCAGATCGACAAGCGCAATGTGTCGAATTGGCGTTGAAGCGAGCAGGTTTGGCGGCCGAACAGATTGATATTGTCAGCACGCATGCCACGGGTACTAGCAGCGGTGACGCACAAGAATGTTCGGCGCTGCGCCGAGTGTTTCAGAGTTCGGAAAAGACGTGTTTCAACAACACAAAAAGTTTCATCGGTCATTCTATGGGAGCGGCCGGGGCGCTGGAATTAGCGGGGAATTTATTGGCATTTGAAGACGGCGTTTGCCATGCCACCATCAACGTAGAAAACCTAGATCCCGAATGTGAACTCAATGGCT
>JAGQOZ010000515.1 GCA_020426955.1 Planctomycetales bacterium | reverse complement strand
CATGAAACATTGGCAGCGAACACGGTCGGAACTAATATCACGGCAACCTACGCAGCAGGTGTGTTATCGCTCAGCGGCAGTGACACGCCCTTTAACTACCAACAAATTCTCCGCTCGGTCACCTACCATAATGCTTCGCAGAACCCGACGACCACGCCACGAATCATCGAATTCACCTACACTCGATCGTCGGTGACCAGCCCCATCTCAACGACGTCCCTTACGATCGTCTCCGCTAATGATGCACCAACAGTCTCCGCAACGGAAAACTCAATCGTTGTCGACGAAGGCTCGATCGCAGTGAATTCCGGCGTCTTCGATGATGTTGAAGGTTCTCCTACAATTTCGGTCGACATCGGAACTGTCGTTGACAATGGAAACGGGACATGGTCCTGGAGCTTCTCGGCGTTAGAAGGCCCAGGGGAATCGCAACTGGTGACAGTGACCGCCACCGACGATTTGGGATCAGCGGCAACCGCATCGTTCGGGTTGACCGTCAACAACGTGGCGCCCACATTCCATACGATCGTAGTGGCTCCGCAAGTCAACGAAAACGAACCAGTAAGCCTAAGCTTTTCGACGATAGCTGCAGGTACGCTGGATACACATTCGATCCTGATCGACTGGGGCGATGGATCGACGAGTACATTCCCCTTCAATACTCCTGGTGGCTTTAGCTTCGGAACCAACCACACATATACGGACGACAATCCAACCTCTTCTCCAGCAGATATCTACTCGATTGTGGTGACCGTCACAGACGATGACGGTGGTCAGGCAAGTTTTTCGCGCGATGTAATCGTCAACAATGTGGCACCCGCATTTTCTACTGTCAGCCTAACTCCAACGGTCGACGAAAACGGCACCGTTACGATCACAGGCGCTTTCTCGGATCCAGGCACGTTGGATTCGCACACGTTTGTAGTCAATTGGGGTGACGGCAACTCGGAAGCAGTTCCGTTCCAGAACGCGACGACCGTTTTAACGCCTGTCTCGGACACTGTCGGTAGAGACGATAATCTGGATGGTGAATATGAGTTGTTGGAGGCAGACCATTTCGAAGCTCACACGTTTGAACTGATGCCAGATCGTGAGCGCCGCTTTGCAATGGAGTTCGATCTGACGGCATTCTCAGCAACCGATACTCTACAGTCGTCGATTCTGTCTCTGTACAGTGTCGGCGGAACTCCTCCGGGACTGGCAACCATCGAAGTTTATGGATATTCGGGGGACGGAACATTTGGCGCCGCCGATATGCAAGCGGGCTATAAAATCGCTGGACCGTTTACCGACTCGGCCGCAGATCTCGCTTCGATTGATCTCACGTCCTTCCTACAGTCAAGACTTGGCGCGGGCGCCACGCATGCCGGGATCGTACTGCGCAGCGTCGTGGTAGAACGTCAAACACAGCTGGCGTCCGCGAATAGTTCTGATCCGGCCTTGCGGCCGAAGCTGCACGTGCAATTTGCCAATCGCCACACGTTCACCACCGCGCATCCGTTCTTAGACGACAATGCGGCCGATAGCTATGACATAACTGTAACGGTGACCGATGATGATGGTGGTATCGCCGCTCTGACGCGTCAAGTTGTCGTCAGCAACGTAGCGCCGGTGCTGAGTGCACTGACGATTACACCAGAGATCGACGAAAACGGCACAGTCAACGTGAGCTTCAATGGTGGCGACGTGGGCACCATCGATACGCATACGATCAACATAGATTGGGGCGACGGGTCCACTAACACATTCCCATTCACTACACCGGGCGGATTCAGTTTTGGTACGGCCCACACCTACTTGGATGACAATGCCACGGACAGCTACAACGTGACGCTGACTTTGACGGACGATGACGGCGGTGTGGCGGAGGAAACTCGGCTGGTAACTGTCAATAATTTGGCTCCAACCATCGCTGCGGATCTGTCTTTGGTAACTATCAGTGAAGGCAGTACAGCCACGAATACCGGTACGTTCTCCGACCCTGGCACAAATGATACCGTGTTGCTTTCCGCTTCTGAGGGACAAATTGTTGACAATGGCAACGGAACCTGGGGATGGTCTCTGCTCACTACCGACGGTCCCTCTGAGTCGCGAACGATTACGATTACGGCAACGGACGATGATCGAGGCACTTCCTCGTCAACGTTCGACTTGTTGGTCAACAATGTCGTGCCAGTTGCAACCCTGGCTGGTCCTACGACTGCGATCAAAAACCAACAACTGGCGTTTGTGGTTTCATCTTCTGATGCGAGCTCACACGATCAAGCACAGGGGGTCGGCTACATTGTCGAATTCGGTGACGGATTCACTATAGAAGTGTCCAGGATGCTTGGCAACAGTTCAGGATTCACCGTTTATCACACGTATATGACCACCGGTTCCTTTGAGATCAAAGCCACCGCAACGGACATTGACGGCGGCACTAGCGTGCATGCAGCCCAAACGATCAACGTGGCCGCCATCACATCCCAAGATCTGCAAACGTCAATTAATCAAGTTATCGCGTCCGGTGGTTCGGAACCTACTATCGAAGTCTTAGCCATCACAGAAACTGACCTCGATTCTATGATTAACGCGATTGGCAACATCTCACTGGCTGCCGATGCACCACCGGTCCAGCTGGTACTGAGCCTAGGAAATATGCAGTTCAGCGGCAAAACGATTTCGGTACCCGCCGGTGTTACAGTGACAATTGCAAACGGCTCGTTGACCGGCGCGTCACCCGCGTTGACGGTGACCAGCGGGATTGTGGTTGCCGCCAACGTTACCTTTAACAATTCAACACCCGCCTCCACAATTTTGGTCAACGGTGGAAATTTGATTCTGCGAGGCAGCACGGTTAATGAAACTGATGGTGGGGACTTTGCTGCCATCGAAATTCTTGGCGGGTCTGTCGATCTGGGTACCGCTGCCGACGCCGGTGGAAATACTCTGCACGTGCACGGTGCGGGACAAGCAATTCGCAACGTGACTTCACAAGCCATCTCGGCTCTTGGCAACACGTTTCAATTCGATGGAGAATTGGCGGCATCTGGCTACCAAATTGAAGACGTAGTCAACCACGCATTGGACTCCACCGGAACTGGATTAGTCACGTGGGAGACCGGCCAAATTTATGTGACGCACGACAGCGGCAGTGTGTAACGCGGTGTAGACGCAGTGTCTAGTTCGGGTACGGTTCACGTCCAAAGCGGTTTTGAGGGTGCCTATGATGCTGGTGATAAACTGCTTGCCGTTGCCTACGAAGATGGCCCAACGCTCATCGCTCAGATGAACCCGCTTGATCCAACTCAACGAGAACTCGTGATCCTCGGCACCGAACAGCGCGACAAGATTGACATCCAGAAGGGAGACGTTGAGGGCGCCGTTGAGGTCAGGTTCAACGAAAAGCACCTTGGCAAGTTCAAAGTGAAGAACGAGCATGGTCCGACGATCGAACGCATTGTCGTCTATGGTCTAGGCAGTGACGATGATATCAAGGTCCACAAGAACGCTGGTCAAATTCCGACAGAGCTCTACGGTGGCCCAGGTAATGACAAACTGCGTGGCGGCGAAGGCGACGACTACCTATCCGGTGGCGATGGTGACGATGTCCTCAGTGGCCAAGCCGGCCGTGACATAATGATCGGGGGCCTGGGTAGCGACAAGATTAACGGCGACGACGGCGATGACATCCTTGTGGGCGGCGTATATATCGAATCGGAGAACCGAGCAGCGATCCATGCCATATCGCATGAATGGAGCCGGACGGACCTTGACTTCGCCTCGCGCGTCGATCACCTGCTTGGCGGCGGCGGTCTGAACGAAGGCTTCCTGCTCAACGCCACGACCGCGTTCGACGATAACGCCAAGGACAAGCTGCGTGGCAAGAAGGGGCTCGATTGGTTTATGTCGGATTCAGATGACGATAAGACAGACGCCGACTTGGACGAGTTACTAACAGAAATCGAGTTCGAATTCGTAAGTGGGAACTAGCCCATTACCTTTGGCTGCCCGCTCTTGTGGTATATGTCGCAGCCGTGGCCGGTAGAAATTCCGTCCCGGACGGCCAAGCCAACGGAGGCGACAGAACCGACCGTTTCCGGATTAAGACGGAAAACAGTCAGATTCGCGGCGACGTAGACGACCACTTGTTTGCCGCCGTCCATGAAAACGATCCCACCGCGTTTGGCGATCGCAGTGACCGAGGCCCGGCGGATCGCCAGCGTCAATGCATAGTAAGTAACCAACATTTTCTCAGCGGTTTTTATGGGCTGCCAATTTCAGAATATTCGCAGCCCCAAACGCATCTTTGAATACCTCTAAGTGCAAACTGCTCGTTGTTTTCGATACATTCGTGGCCAAGACGTCTAGTCGACTGAAGCGTGCGTGTGCTACCCGAAACTGCGGCGGTCGGGCAAACTTCCGCAGCTGTAGATACCTACCA
>JAGQOZ010000514.1 GCA_020426955.1 Planctomycetales bacterium | reverse complement strand
GAGGAATCGAAATGCACCTTACGGGCGGCTATCGAACAATCCAATGCACTCGGAGCGTATATGGGAATTGAATTCGATATTCCCACCAATGACATGGGCTATCAATCAGCCACAGCCACTTTCAAGATCACTCCTGCTAGCGTTCTGCCTACAATCACTAAGCCGGTGGAGATCGATGCCACTACTCAGCCCGGCTACTCCGATAAACCCATCGTCGAGGTCACTGGTGCTAGCTTGCCCGATGGTTCCAATGGCGTGCACGTCACCGCAGGCGAAACGATTGTCCGCGGCTTCACGATCAATGGCTTCCAACGTGGCAATGCGATTCTGCTGGAGTCAAGCGGCAAGAACCTGATCGAGCGAAATTTCCTGGGTACCGACGTCCTGGGAGAGGAGGCCAAAGCCAACGGAGTCGGCCTACGAATCGTCGGTGTCTCAGAGAACATTGTCCAGGACAATTTGATTTCTGGTAACGCCACGATTGGCGTCGAAATTGTTGGTAATGATGCGCGGGACAATCAACTGTTTGGAAACTACATCGGCACCGATGTCGACGGTCTCCAAGCGATCCCCAATGTCAAGAACGGTATCGTGATTCGCGAATCATCCAGCAATCGCATCGGCGGACTGTTGGAGGGCGATGGCAACGTCATTTCCGGTAATGGCGACAACAGCAGTTCCACAGTGGGTGGAATCCTGATTCAAGGTACGTCTGCGATGCTGGGCGATGACGCCCGCGACAATCGAATCGAAGGCAATCTGATCGGACCCAATAAGGATGGAACTGGCAAACTTACGACCAGTGATGGATCGACAGGAAACATATTTGTGGGGATCGCCTTGATCGATGCTTCCCACACGATCATTGGCGGCACGAGTCCGGCAGCACGAAACATCATTTCAGGCAATTTGCGAGGCGTGCACATTCGAGGAACGGGAAATTCGGGAAGTGATGCACACGAAAATGTCGTTCAGGGAAATTACATTGGTACCAACAAAGCAGGCGACCAAAAGCTGGGCAACGGCGATGGCGGAATTCGTATCGAAGATTCCAGCCGCAATGTAATCGGCGGTATTGTCTCTGGAACTGGTCCCGACGTCGGTTCGCCGCCAGGTAATCTCATTTCCGGCAACTTGACTGGCATTGACATTTTAGGTTTGACGATTGGCGGCAAGAATACGGCCATCGAAAACTTGGTGCAAGGCAATTTGATTGGAACCAACGCCACGGGTACGGCGGCGATTGCCAATTTTATTGGTATCGATATTCGTTCTGCTTCCAGCAACACGATCGGAGGCATGGTTAGTGGCGCGCGGAATGTCATCTCAGGTAATACAGAGGATGGCATTGTGATTCGCCGGACCAGTAGTGTGTCAGCAACAGAAGGCACCGGCAACAAAATCCAAGGAAACTACATCGGAGTTGGTGTCCAGGGCAATCGCCCCGGCGGAGCGGATCTGGGCAATGGAGCGAACGGTGTAAAGATCGTTGATACGCGGGGCAACATCATCGGAGGACTAACGACCGTCGATGGCGCTGGCAATCCTTCGCCTGGCACAGCGCCTGGAAATGTGATTTCTGATAATGGGCAAAGTGGAATCTCCATCGAGGGAGCGTCAGCCGATGCAAACGTGATCCAAGGCAACATACTTGGTACCGACGCAACGGCTTCCGTCGACTTGGGCAACGATTTGCATGGCATCCGGGTTGCGCAGGCATCCGGCGCCATGATCGGTGGAACCACAGCGTCCGCTCGCAATCTGGTTTCTGGAAATGACATTACGGGAATATGGATCGTGGGACCATCGAGCCAGAACGTAATTCAAGGCAACTACATCGGTACTCAGCTCGACGGTAGGAGTCCTTTGGCGAATGGCTTCCACGGTGTTTTTGTGTTGGCTTCAAATCGCAATGTGATTGGCGGAACCACCGCCACCGAAGCAGGATCCTGCAAGGGCGCGTGCAATATCATTGCCTTCAACGGCACCGGGCGCGTTGTACCTGCCCAAGGACATGGAGTGGTGATTCAAAGTGGCACGATGAATCGCATTCAACGCAATTCGATTTTTGACAATTCCGGTCGAGGCATCGACCTCGGTGATGACTCTTTCACGCTAAACGACTTACGCGACGACGACGGCGGCGCCAATGACTTGCAGGATTATCCGGTCGCGACGTCGGTGGCGTTTGGTGGATTGCTTTTAAAGACGATCACCTGGACGCTCAATAGCAGCATCAATACGAAATACACGCTCGATTTCTATTCAAATCTTGACCCCGACCCGTCGGGATTTGGCGAGGGCCGATACTATTTGGGCTCCGTGGATGTAACGACCAACGCACAAGGCAATGTATCAACCACACAGATTTTTCCTGGCACAGCGCTTTACATTTCGGCGACAGCCACCGATCCCAATGGCAATACATCGGAATTCTCAATGGTAGATACCGATGGCGACGCGCTGGCGGATGCATGGGAAACTCAAGGTACGGATGTAGACGGTGACGGCACTGTCGAATTGTGGGAGATGGGGACGTTAGACTTCAACGAAGACGGCACCAACGATCATGTCACGCCTACATTTCTACCGGCCTTGGGGGGAACTCCAGCAGCGAATCCATTCCACAAAGATTTGTTTGTAGAAGTGGATACGATGCTGGGTGTGGGACTGGCACAACCCACACAAGCAACCTTGAATGTGGTTGCCAATGGTCAGCCGGGCATGAACGACGGATTCGCAAACGTTCCCGACTCGCTGGTGAGAAACCCGGACGGACGCAATGGGATCACTCTACACGCCATCCTCAGTGACACCAATATCGCTAACCAGACCTTCGCGGCTGAGGGTTGGCCAGAGTTCGATGCGATTAAAGCGGTTTCGTTCGGCAATCCCGCTGGCGGAGGTGTCGCAAGCGAGCGTGGTGGTGCGAACAGCGTCAACATTCTAGCCGCAAAACGATTGGCCTATCGTTATGCTCTTTTTGGTGACCGGCGAGTGGGAAATACGATTAGCGGTGTCGGTGAGCTGCCATTGGACGCCGAGCGAAGTTCCTTTGGTGGCAACGACTTCATCATCAATCTTGGCGGTTGGAGCACGCGTGGCGGCACAGCCCAACAGCAGCAAGGAACGTTCATGCATGAGCTGGGCCATACCCTGGGAATTGGCCATGGTGGCGGCGATCACCAGCTGTACAAGCCGAACTATTACAGCGTCATGAATTATATGTGGCAAACACCAAAGTGGTTTCTACCCAATTGGACGCTGGATTATTCGCGCGTCGATTTTGGCGAATTGAATGAAGCCTCACTGAATGAAGCCAGTGGTGTGATCACGACGACAGACGCGACCGACCGTGCAACGGCAAACGCGATCGCAGCCATTAGCAGTGTGCAAATCGGAGGAAGGTCTACCAGAGATGCTGTATTCGCTCATGGTACACCTCCGGGGCCTCTATCCGCTGTAACCATGAGGACGGCTGCGAGCAGACTAATCTTGCCCATGGCTGGAGCTGTTGACTTTTCCAGGCTGAATTTGGGACCGTTTGTAGGGCTGGTCAACCGCGGAAATGTGCTGACCTTGGCGACAACCGCATTGCCGCACGACGATGATGGACCAGGTGGCACTTCACCCTTGGCCAACACGGGGCTACGAATCGACATCAACGGTGACGGTGCTATCAGGAACCTTCCGGGGCATGAAGACTGGTCAAGTCTCCGATTCTATTTCTTAGAATCGGAGCAGGGATCACGCGATGGCGTTCACGAAGTTACTGAAGATGAAGAAGATATTTTCCGGCAAGAGAATGTCATTAGCATGGACTACGCTGATGCACCGGCACCCTATCCAACGCTGTTGGACGTCGACGGCCCTCGCCATCTAATACCCGGTCCCAACACGCCAATACTCGGGCAACGCGTTGATTTGGATGCCGACGGACAACCTGACTCGCAAGCGCGTGGCGATGATCTGGCTGATGGCAATGATTTGAGCAGCGATGCTACGCCTGCCGATACAGACGACGAAGATGGCGTCATTTTCAATTCACCGTTCGTCCCAGGCGAATCGGCGTCAGTGACTGTGATGGTCACTTTGCCCGTGGGCGTGATGGACGAAGCGTTGCTAGACGCCTGGTTCGATTTCAATGCCGACGGAGATTGGCTAGACGTCGGTGAACAGGTCGTGGTCAGCAGAGTCGTTGTTCAGGGGGAAAACTCGCTGACAATCAATGTCCCAACCAACGCCACAAAGGGGACAACTTTCACGCGATTTCGCTTGAGCAGCCAGGGCGGCTTGTCTCCAACTGGACTTGCGGCCGATGGTGAAGTTGAAGACTACGCCGTCGTGATTGGCGATGCAGTTGACATCGATATTCGCTCATTCACCACAGACCCGTCGGTCTCGCTGCAAGAGCTGACGGTCGGCTACGAGATCACCAATGCCAAT
>JAGQOZ010000513.1 GCA_020426955.1 Planctomycetales bacterium | reverse complement strand
GTATTCCATGTTGAACGGTCAGGGAACGGATCAAGGTGGTTTGTTTGACTATTTGGATTCTTCATACGATGGCAATGGCGACCCAACCGTCGAAGGCACACAACTAAGCGGCGGTCTTGGCAAACTTACGGATGGCGTTGTCGGCGTAGACAACTGGATCACGCAACCCGAAGACTACGTTGGGTGGAAAACACTTAATCCCGAAATCACTTTCAACTTTGCCGACTTGGCCGCTATCAATACTGTAGCAGTTCATGTGAACAATCAGATCCAAGGCGGGGTGGGTGTATTCAGCGCGGCCGTGGTCGAAGTCAGTACCGATGGCCAGAACTATGAACTTGTCAATGTGTACGAACCCACCGTCGCCGAAAAAGCAACCAACGCTGCTTTCTACGTCAACATCCCCGTAAACGAATCGGCCAAACATGTGCGAATTGCATTTGAAGACGGCGACTTCGCTTGGCAATTTATCAGCGAAGTACAATTCGACGGAGTGTTTGCGCCGGAACCTCGATTTGGCGTCGGCCTGTTCGCAACATTGCTGCTGATGGTTCGCCATCTGCGACGAAGATAACCAGATACTCGGTTTCCATCGTCCGACGTTTATTCAGAACACTCGTTCCGCTACCGCGAGACGAGTGTTTTTTTGTATCCAGTCCACCTGTCGCGACCGATGAAGTTGATCATTTCCCCAGTTACAATAGGATAACTGAAAGCGATGGCAGTTGTTGCAGACGAACCTCATAACAAAAGTAAAAATGCGGAATACAATAGGAACTTCGTTGGTTGGATGGGTGGCGGTAACCGTGGTCGTCTTCGGCCAAACTCCGGCTCGGCAACCGTTACCTGACACCGTTGACCTGGACGTCTTTTTCGAAGATGCGTTTACGGAAGCACTCGAAGGAGAACGCCCTGATGTAGCTTCTCGCCCAGGGCAACGGGAAGGTTTGAACCAATCTGACGGGGATCCATCGCCGAATCGTAATTCCGTTCAATCTGAAGTCGATTGGTCTGGGTTGATTTCCAAAACGACACTGGAGGACGAAGTGAAGGCCGTCAAGTCGACCATGGACCAGACGATTTCTACTCCCGGACGTTTTCAATCCGGAGGATACAAAGTTGCCAGAACGGAATACACATCGGCCGCCGTCATGTTTGCCATCATTGCAGAGTTTACTGACACCGTGCGTTGGCAAGATTCCGCGGTGAACGTTCGCGACGCCTTGGCCAAAGTCGCGGCCAATGCCAAGGTTGGTACCATTCAAGTGTTCAATGAAGCGCGACTTCGACAGGCTGATTTGATGGATTTGTTGAACGGAAGTCGGACCAGTTTGCCTGCAGGCGAACCAGGCCCCACGCAGTGGCAACGCGTTTGCGATCGATCTCCGCTGATGTTGCGACTGGAGATGGCGGCAGAAAATCGCCTGAACCAAACGACTCGTTCTGCGTCCGAGATTCGCGAAAACGCATCGTCCATTATCCACGAAGCGGAAATCGTAGCGGCCTTTGCACAGATTTTGCAGAACGATCAAATGGAGGATGGGCAAGACGAAGATTACCAATCGTATTGTCGCCAAATGCAAGATGCTGCGTTGCAACTGCGACAAGCCGTAAAGGATGGAGACGCCGCTGCCGTGCAAACTCAGCATGGCCGAATTCGGCAATCGTGTTCTGCCTGCCACGAAATCTATCGATAGCAGTTGGTTTGCTTTACAGAGGTCGCAGAGTCGCACAAGTCCAACCAACTATTCAGCCAAAGAAAAAACAGCCTGACCGAGATTCGGCCAAGCTGTTTGAAGTTCTACGCGTTTTGACGTTCCGAGCTGGTGCGGTTTAGCTGTGCACCTTTTCCGCTGGCGAGCCTTTGCGAACACTCCCGTTCCCTGGATGACGAGCTGCGGAACTATTGTCGCCATTTAAAAAGTTGGCGCCCATGGAGGAAATGGTAACCATTTCTGCTAGGCCCGCTTCGGCAAATTCGCGGCCGGAAACATAACGTCCCGGATTGATCCATTTGTCCAGCATTTCATTGTCAACGCCCAACAATTCGGCCAGCAAACGATCCATGTCTTTTTCCAACGTGCCAAAGTGTCGAGCCCATTCGGCAGCTTCTTGCAAACCGACGTGTTCTTCGCTTTGCCATTTCATGGGATGGAATAACATGACGCTGTACGGAGTCACAATTCGACGTTCGCAAGCAGCCAACGGCCACAGCGTGGCGGACGAACATTCGCCCGTCACAATTCCCGTGGCGCGAAGTCCGCGAAGTTTGATCAACGTGGTCAAGGCAATCGCACAATAGGGACTGCCGCCTGGCGAATCGATAAATAGCACACATTCGCCACGAGGTGGTACGCTTAGCAGCCGATCGGTGAGTTCGGCTTCATTGTCCGTCAGGTCGCCAACCAGCGCGATTTCGACTGGCCCTTCATATTCGTCTCGGTCCGAGTCTTCAATTCGATCCATATGGGTAATCCTTGAAGTTCATATCAATGCCGCTGCCTAAATGCATTTTCTGCGTGCTTACTGTAAAGATGTCTCGATCCTTAGCAATCGGCAAGAAAAAAGAACGCGAAAGCACGCCGACAGGGAAATTCAGCGGCTTTGTCAAATGCTTTTCAGGCTGAAAAACTAGCGCAAGCCGCAATGGCCTGCGCATTACGAGTTCAATTTGCAGAGGTTCTTGATTAGCAACTCGCAGAAAGAATGAGGTACGACCCGCACGATTCGTGCTTAATACGCTACTCTTATACTATACATTGCCGCAACGTGCGGGGTTAACCCCGTTTTTTTGATATTTCGTTAGAGAACTTTCTAGACCAATTATTAGTACAATCCAGAATATCGCAATTGTTTGACACGTCGTCCGTGGCTTGTTGTGTCTGCTTAACTCCAGAAGAGCGTCGAAATGGGAATTCGATTTCTATGTCCCAACGGACATAAGTTGAACGTCAAAGATTTTCTTGCAGGAAAACGAGGTATTTGTCCGGATTGCGGCGCCAAGTTCATTGTTCCTGAAAAATCGACTTCGGGCGAATTGCTACGCGTCGCAGCGGTTGGGGACGAACGAAAGCAGACGGCATTCGAAGAACCCGATTCGCCTGCCGGTCGAAGAGATGCTTCGTCAACAATTGGCACACGATCAGGCGATGTATCGTCCACAGCCCCAAAACCACCGACACCACCTTCCACCGCAAATCCTTCATCCAAGGCGCCGGACCCCATTGCGGAAGCGCCGCATGCCACGTGGTACGTGCGTCCACCGTCCGGCGGTCAGTTTGGTCCGGCTACGGCGGACGTCATGAGGACGTGGCTGACGGAAGGTCGAGTGGCAGCGGATGGATATGTTTGGCGAGACGGCTGGGCAGAATGGAAGCTGGCGCAGGAAGTCTTTCGGTTTTTGAAGACGGATTCTTCGCGCACACCGACCTCTGGCACCACGTCCGCTACCCCTGCGGCAACGCCTCAACAACTGGACATCCCGATCATTTCAGCCGAAGCCCCGACACCGGCGTCGCAAGTCAAAGCGGTGCGACGCAAGTCGAATCGCACGTCAACCATCATGGTGTCCTTTCTGGCGGTCGCTTGTATCATCTTATTTGTGGTGTTGATTCTGCTGATTGAACGATCATGATTCGTTTCCTTCCATTTCAGAGTCAGCCGTTCGGCTCAAATCATAAGTAAATTCGACAAGGAGTATTCGATGAGATCCGTATCCAGTTTTGCGGCGATTGGTTTCGTATTGGCTTTGACCTGTGGTTTGACGTTGCGAGCGGAAGATTTGGTCGCACCTACGGAAATCTCGGTCGCTGGTGGCAAGGTCAAGATTGAAGTTCCTGGCGGATGGGAAAAACAAGAACCTCGATCTCGTATTATTGAATTCGAATTTGAAATTCCACCTGTCAAAGGAGACGCAAACGGTCGCTTTACTGTCATGGGAGCGGGAGGTAGCGTCAAGGCGAATCTAGATCGCTGGCAAGGTCAATTTGTCAACGCTGCGGCCAAACCCACGATCACAGAAACCAAAAAAGAAAAGATGACTGTCCACACCTTCGAAATGGAAGGGACGTACAAAGATCAGGCAGGTCCGTTCGCTCCGGCAGTGCAGAAAGAAAACTACAAAATGATGGCCGCCATTTTGGAGACCAAACAATATGGCCTGATCTTTTTAAAGGCTTATGGCCCCAGGGAAACGCTTTCGAAGAGCGACGAAGCGTTCAAGAAAATGATCGAATCGATCCAGGTGGAATAACCACTATCCAACCGAATGCCTACGTTTCCCGGTAAAACTGGTTTCACCGCCCCCTGATAGAATTCGTCCCGTGAGCTATATTTGGTCAGGCTTGTTCGGAAATCAGGAGGCGTCGCGGTCCGGCTGTTCGAATTTTGCGAAACATGTGAATTCGGCCGACGACGAATATCGCGACCAAACGCAGACGACACGTTCCACCGTTCGAACCGCTCG
>JAGQOZ010000512.1 GCA_020426955.1 Planctomycetales bacterium | reverse complement strand
AGATTGCCAAACCGGGCCTCATGCAAAAAATGATGGGCTTGCTACCTGGCATGGGCGAACTGAAAGGGATGATGGACCAAGTAGACGCAGAAAAGGATATGAAGCGTCTGTTCGGTATCATTGATTCGATGACGCCAGAAGAGCGTCGCAATCCCAAGGTAATTGACCAGAGCCGTCGTCAGCGTATCGCCAAGGGTGCCGGAGTTCAGCACAACGAAGTCAACGAGCTGATTAAGCAGTTTGACGCCATGGCTTCCATCATGAAAAACATGGCCGGGCAAGGCATAGGCAACCGAATGAAGATGGTCCAAGAGCTGCAACGAGGCGGCATGCTGGACGGTGGTGGGGCCTTGGCCAAGCAAAAGAAGGGGACCGGCAAGCGATTGACTCCCAAGGAACGAGCAAAATTGAAGAAAGAGCGGGAGCGAGAGCTACGGCGTCGTAAACGAGGAAAATAGCAGAGAATAGGTTATTTTCGCTAGAAAGTGTACGATTCGGGCATTTTCTGGGGCTACCGACCTTTCCAAAACATTTTGATATTTCTAGATTATCTGAGCTAAATAGAGAGTTTTCGGAGAACGTATTGTGGCAGTAAAGATTCGACTGAAGCGAATGGGTAGAACCCACCGTCCATTTTATCGCGTATGCGCAATGGACACTCGTTCGCCTCGAGATGGTCGTGTGATCGAAGAATTGGGCTACTATGACCCGATGGTAAAAGAAACCGACGCACGTGCGATTTTGAAGAGCGAACGAATTGATTATTGGCTAGGCGTCGGTGCTCAGCCATCAGACAAAATGAAGGTGCTGATCAAGAAGTATGGCACCAACGGTACTCATTTGGACGAGCAAAAGGCGGCTTTGGATCGGTTGAACATTCGCCCCGAAGCTCCTCCGCCTACCAAGATCGAGCTGCCCAAGAAGGAAGAACCGGCTGCCGAAACGCCCGCCGATGAAGCTGCTTCGGCGGAAGCCAGTGCTGAAGGTGAAGGCGGTTCGGAAGGCGAATCCAGCGAATCATAGTCCGAACGGTTGGCGAAGTCGATTGTTTGCTTCGCGAATTCGGACGTTCGTTTGGCTAAAGGTTAGCGGCAATGCCCCACACAATGCGTTTTGACATTGTGACCTTGTTTCCCGAAATGTTTTCGGGCTACTTGGGCCAGAGCTTGCTGAACAAGGCAATTGAAAACGGTTTGGTGGAAGTCCACGTTCACGATTTGCGACTGTGGGCCAAGAACAAACATAATACGGTGGACGACCGACCGTACGGTGGTGGCCCAGGGATGGTCATCAAAGTAGACGTGGTTGTCGAGTGTGTCGAGGCGGTTCAGGCGTTGGCCGATAAACCTGGCTTGGTAGTCTTAACGACTCCGCAAGGGAATCGATTAGATCAACGCGTAGTAGAACGGCTGAGTAGCTCGGAAAATCGATTCATTGTGCTGTGCGGGCGATACGAAGGCTTTGACCAACGAGTTGTCGATATCCTGCAGCCGTATGAATTGTCGATTGGCGACTTTATCCTTAATGGCGGAGAAGTCGCGGCGATGGTGGTTGTTGATACGTTGGTACGCATGGTGCCCGGCGTACTGGGCCATGAAAAAAGTAATCAGGACGATTCCTTTTCGTCGGGAAACCGACTACTAGAGTACGCACAGTATACTCGGCCTCCTGAATACCGAGGCTACGAGGTGCCGGACGTTTTGCTGAGCGGTGATCATGGTCGCATCGCCGCTTGGCGAAAGTCAGAAAGCATCCGACGAACCGAACAGCGACGGTCTGATTTATTGAACGGACCACCCGAAAACGAAAACTAGCAAACTCAAATCGAATTCGATTCAGTTAGATAACATAGGTGCTGTCATGAACAAGCAACAAATTCTAAAGCAAGTAGCCGAAAGCAGCATGAAGGCCGAACCGCCTCAGTTTGAAATCGGCGATACGGTGGACGTGCACACCAAGATTTTGGAAGGCGACAAAGAACGTATCCAGGTTTTCACCGGCACCGTGATTGCTCGAGCTGGTTCCGGAATTGAAGAAACCTTTACCGTGCGTCGTATCGTGGCAGGAGAAGGTGTTGAACGAAAGTTCCCGATTCATTCGCCTCGAGTAGACAAGGTCGAAGTCAAGCGTTCCAGCGTTGTTCGTCGAGCGAAGTTGTATTTCTTGCGAGACCGTGTGGGCAAGGCAGTTCGTTTGAAAGAACGTCGTCGCTAGGATTCGGCCCTTCGGCACGTTTAGTTCAAATCATCGTGACCAGCGAAGTGTCAGTGTTTCCATCTGCTCATGTTCGTGGCCGACGCGTTGGTTTGAACGTTGTGCATTCGCTTTCCGGCGTAATATGCTAGCCTGAAGCGAGAGTTTTGAAGTTGCATACTCGCGTTTTTTCGGCGTAATTTCCTAGCCCGAAGCGTCAGTGCGCGAGCGAGTGACTTCTACCGTTGGGCGGGCGACCAATTTCAAAATGATTCGGGCGATGATTCCGACAGCCCGACAAGTTTCAACAGTTTCAAGGCGTTGGTTGTGGTGGCCACGCCTTGTCGCATTTTGTAGTCAAACGTCATGACTTCGTGGCCGTCTTGAGCAGAAATGGTTTCGCGAAAATGGACCGTTTGGCAATGGTCTTTGATTTCTGCATGCCCGGCCAGATCCAAGTCGTGCGTCGAAACGGCCCCCAGGGCGCGGCACTTCACCAAATGGCCAATCACTTTTACCACCGCAATTTGGCGTTCAACGGAATTAGTTCCTTGCAAAATTTCGTCCAGCAGAAACATCAGCGTCATGGGCGAATCGGCCTGTCGCTGTGCCATGTCCACAATCTCTTTCAAGCGTTTCAGTTCCGCCATGAAGAATGAAACGCCGTCATTCAGCGAATCCTGAATTCGCATGCTGGTGGCCACCAGTAGCCGAGGCATCGCGAATTGTTTCGCGCACACAGGAGCACCCATCTGTGCCAACACCACGTTCGCACCTAACGAACGAAGTAGTGTGCTCTTGCCAGACATGTTGGAACCGGTCACCAACAGGAATCGACCAGCCGGACCAACGTTCACGTCGTTGGCGACGCCGTCTTTGGCTGCCAGAAGTGGATGGCCCAATTGTAACGCGTCCACGGTTACTTGTTCCGGACTTACCGTGGGAAAAGCCCATTCTGGATTATCGAAATGCAAATAGGCCAAACAGCAAATGGCTTCCAATTCCCCCACAGCCTCAAACCAGCGTCGAGGTTTCTGGCCGTGCTTGGTTTGCCAAGATTCCAGCCAATCCAACACATGAAAATCCAGCAGCCAGACCAGCTGAATCAAGATATGCAATACACCGAACATTGGCGAACGCCTGAGATTGGCAAACGCCATGATTCGCGACAACTGGCCGAGCGTCTGCCGACTGGCTCCAGCGTCGCCCATTTTTTCGCGAAGCTGCCGCAACTTGTCCGTTTCGGTTGGAAGAGAATCGACTAGCTCAAACAGTTTCTGGTACGCCTTCAGATCATGCGCTTTCGAATCTACCGAATCAAAAATCTCGTGCACTCGGCCGGTAAACAACACATTCACTAACACGTTCACCACAATCACGCCGCCCAGCAGGTAAATTCCCCAGGGCGAAGGCAACCAACCAGCCATCCAGAGTATTGGCAGTGTCATGGACAATGCGGTCAAGCCGCGAACCAACCATTTCAACCAACTTCGGCGGGCCAACCACATTGGCCCTTCGGCCCATTGGACAATTCGATCCGGCCCGGCGGGGCTGTGCGCCAGAATCATGGATTGGAGTTGTAGCTGTTCGCGAAATTCGTTCTGGTTAGCCAGCGCCGCGGCCGTTTGTTGTCGACAAACGATCTCGCTGGGTTCGGCCGGATTCAGCATCCACTGCTGCAGAAACCGTACGCCAAACGTAGTGTGGGCTGTACACAACAACTGAAACAGAGACCCGTTGCCAAACAGATTCAGGTCGGCGGCCAATGAAGCATGTTCAGGTGGAACAATGACGTCTGGCGTGCGAATTTCATCCCAATCTCGCTGCCGTCGATGCTGTTGTTGGTGATTGATTTTCATGCGAAATTCAATCAGTGCCTGTCGGCGAATCACCGCTTCATGCCAAGTTACCAACGCCACAAATCCCAAAAACAAAACGCCCGATGCCCAGTACCAAGCCGTTGCCTGATCTTCGGCATTCACCGCCATCAGCAGCAATCCCAGCGACGCAAAAAACGCAATGCCTCGGCCCTTGGACAGCCAATCACCGCTGCGGCTACATTCGTCGAAGCTCTGCTGCAACGACTCCAGACGCCGCTGGTAATATTCGTCGGGGGCTATCACAACTTCAGGATTCTCGGTTCGGCTCAAGGAGAGGTCTCGCAAAATGAACTCGCATTTACGTCAAATTCTCACGGAAATGTTACCTTATCTACCTGACTCTCGATTGACTAGGCATTGGACGCGACATCCCGATAACGCGGCATTCTTTC
>JAGQOZ010000511.1 GCA_020426955.1 Planctomycetales bacterium | reverse complement strand
GTGGCAGGCGACACTCCTGCTAGAATCGCCATCACCAGCGACGATCATTGGCTGCTCAGCAGCAGCAAGTCGACTGATTCCGATCAAGAATTGCTGCAGATCTGGAACCTGCAGGACAGTGAAAGTTCCGGTCGAATGTTGGGAAACGTCGATGGCATGGTTCGCTGTCTGAGCCTTTCCGCAGATACAAATTGGTTTGCGGTTGGCACAACATCGGGGTGGCTGAAGATTGATTCAACGGCCACATTGCAGATTGACAACCAGCCGAGTCAAACCTTGCTTGAATCAGTGGAAGTATTGGCTATCGCGTCGGATTCTTCGTTTGTCGTCTATGCAGGGGAAGATGACATGCAAGGCAAGACCAATTCCGCTTGGTTTGTCCCCATCGGAAGCTCGACGGCGACAAAATTGCCCTGTCTGCACCGAGATGTCATCGAGGCGATCGCGATTTCACCGGACAATAGCTTGGTAGCAACCGGAGGTGCTCATGACGATGCGAGTGTCCAGATTTGTAGTCCCGGTAGCGATCGTCCTGCGATTACGATTCCGGCGGGGCACGACAGCAGCATTCTCAGCTTGGTCTTTGACAATTCCAATGACTGGATTATTTCGGCCAGTCCCACTGCGGTGTTCTTGAATCAAGTTTCGCGACCGGATGCTCCGCTCCAGATTGGGCCGACGACGCAAGTGAAGCAAGTCAGTTTGTCTGCAGATGGCGAATGGATTGTGTTATTGGATTCGACAGGCCAAGTCCAACTGTGGCACCTATTGGAATGCAAAATGATTCAGCAAGCGTGTCGCGAAGCAGGTGTGTTGCGAATGCGAGTTCGTCCGGTTCCTCGAGACATTCCGAACGAAATCTAAATCAGGTGCGCGAAGAGCTTGATTAAGTTTCGATCAAGTTGGTGACTTGCTGGTTTGTGTGAGGCAAGTAGCGAAATTGAGTTTTTCCGTCCTCGCTGTCCCAACGCAGACTTTGCCGAATAAAATCGGCTTCCGGACTGGATTCAAAAAAGCCCAGTATGTGAATCAAGTGACTTCGCAGCTGCTGGGGATCCGAGAATTCCGTTGACACGCCCCAATCTCCGGCGTAGATGCCGGCCAGCATCCAATGTGCTCGTCTAGCAAAATGCAGATTCGTGTCTTCGGTAACTTCGGTAAGTGACTGAAAGACTTTGATGGCCGCAGGCACGTCCTTGCGCACTAACAGTTCGTACATTCCTTCGATCTCTGTTTCCAGATTGTCATGGATGTCTCGATTTCGCAAGCCGTATGCCTTTCGCAAGGCACGCACAAATTCCTTCATCGATTCTGTCGCGACATCTTTCTGACCTTGCAGATTGGCTGCCAAAGCTTGATTGTAGTGGTAGTTGGCCAACAGATAGTGTGCCAAGGCGTTGTCATCTTCCATTTCCAGAAAGCGATCCAGCTGCCGCTTGGCCTTGCGTAGCAATTCGACTGACTCGGGACTATTGGCAACCACGGCCGTGCATTGCTCTAACGCCTCGAAAGCGCCCATCAATGGCATCGCCGATGCTGTTTGATGAGACACGGGACGTAATAGGGTTGTCTCTTGTTGATTCAGCTTTGCCAATATCGTGGCATCCGGCGCGAGAACGTTTTTCAAGATATTGGACGCAACCAGTCCGGCGGTACTTTGATCCGATGAGATTCGTGCACCAGGAAAGGTCACAATTTTTCCAGTGCCAGATTCAACCACCAGGGGCGTAATGGTTGTGGTTTGTTGCCCTTGTTCCATCTTGCCCCACATCAAATAGTCAACTCGTAACCGATCTGCCACGGCCTTTAACAAATCTTCGTTCTTGACGCCCTGGTCGCGCAAAGGAATTAGGACCTGTTCTACTTGACGAGGACTCTTGACGGACACTCCCGGCAATTGCCTGAGCTTGTAGCGGAGTTCGGTTGCAAACTGCACTTCGGGGCGATCCGGGTCGAAGGATATTTGCTGAAGCGGTGCGTACGGCAAAATGGCTAGCCGAGTTTGACGATGGGGGTCGAACACAAGCTTGTTACGCTCCGCATCGTCGCGGACTCTTTGAACGTCTTCTTTGGTGATCGTGTTAATGGGTGTCTCTTGATATTCCGGTCTGGGCTTTTGACTTGCTTTGGCAAGTGCGTCTCGAATGTTGTCATAGGAAAGGTCCAACATCAGCCCGTCCGTTTCGTTGGCAAGTTGGCTCATGAACTGGCGAGTTTCCGTCAAGGCTAATGTGTAGGCTTCTTCCACTTCGGCGTGACTTTCACACAGCACGCAGCTGATGCGGATACCTTTTTCGCGTGCACGTGTAACCAACAATTGCGTTGAATACCGACGACGAGACTTCGTTTTTTCGTCATCCCATTGTTCGCTCAACGGCGGAGCATCACCAAAAATCAAGATCCAGCGTGTCACGTCTGGATCTGTAGACCAGTTCAGTTTGGTAATCGCTTCGTGAACACCCAGATCGATCAATTCGTGAAAGAACGGCGCACCGGATTCCGGTGCAACGCTGGCCAGGCCTTTCTGCACCAGCGTAATGTCGGACGTAAAATCGTGGTTGCTGATGTTGAGTGGAAAGCTAATTTCGCCCGAAGCCGCTGCCACATCGCGAAAAACCACCACTTGAAACGAAACGCGGTCTTTATACCGTGCCAGATCTTCGGCCATTTGAGAAAAAGCACTACGAACACCGTTCAGAGCAGCGGTCATACTGTCTGTGCCATCTACCACAATGGCAATTTCCAGTTTTGGCTGGGCATCTTCCACAAGATCCAAGAAACTGCGTTGCAACAATCCCATTGACTTGCGCTCGGTCGCTCGCTGCGGATTGAAAATCGAATCCAGCGCGGCGGCGGTCGAGGTGGCTTGGTTCGGGTTTTCTTGCTGGGCATGCACACAATTGGAAATCACAAACATGCAAATCAGGGCTAACTTCGCCTTGGCCAGCGTTCTCATTTCAAGAATCCTCGCGATCATCCAACCTATTCCTTAACCGAACAAAGCCACATTAAGCTAAATTTCAGACTGGACAGCTTTCGTAAATCGTCACTTAAATTTCTTCAAAGACGCAACACTCGCTGAAAACATACGACAACGGTACTAGCGATACCTTGTTTTCGAAGTTGGATGATATCAGATGCTAAGAATTTGCAAAAAACGCGTGATTTTGTCGTTCCTCTGGTTCGTCCACCTTTCGGCCTTGACGATGGGAGATGAATTACCGGACGAATCGGTTTTACCGGAAGATTTCATAGAAAGCCCCAGCGACCTCACCTTGCCTGTTGTTCAGCTTCCTGGCGAAGATCAACTTCCTGGTCCGCCGCAGCGTGATCAAGGCGACGCCAATCAGGCCGAGGCAGCCGATGCGTTTCTGAACCGAGTGGTTGATCCCCGGCTTCAAGGACTCGGCCTGGACAAGAGTCCGGACCAGCAACCGTGGCTGCGTATCCAGGCTGACGGACCTGTCTCGCCTCTTCGAAGCATTGCTTTTACGGCTGATGGCAAGCGTTTGTGTGCGGGCGGCGAAGACAAAGCATTATGGATATGGAATCAGCCAGCAGCCAACCAGCCTTGGCAGTTGCAAAAAACTGCCTATTGGCCCATCCAACGAGGCGAACGAGGTGTCGTGAATACGTTGGCCGTCACCTCCGAGAGCAACTTGGTGGCCGTCGCGGGTAGCGGCGCATGGGCCAGCAATGGCGATATCTTTCTGTTTGATGCAACGACGGGTGACTTACAGAACGTCTTGTTTGACGACAAAATCGGTCACCGTCAAACCATTGTTGCGATGGCGTTTTCACCGGAGGCAGCGAATCCGACTCTTGTTTCAGTAGACGGCGAAGGAAAAATCATCGCCTGGAAGCAAGGGCAAGCGGACGGACTTTGGCGAGCGACCTTGGTGCGAAATACAGACGATGCAACGTTTCCGAATCAAGACACATTACCAACGCTGCTGCGAGACTGGCGTGGTTACAATCCGCTTGCGATGGTTGATGCCGATACGATCATCCATGCCGAATTCGATCGTCTCAATAGCCTCAAGTATCCGATCTGGAAGATTGTTCGGACACGGATTTCCGACCGATCGTCAACCGACTTGGCAGGTCCGAATATTCGACACGTCGCCATGGTCACGACGATCGCCATTTCGCCAGACCGTTCGCAACTGTTCACTGCAGATGCCGCCAAGCTGTCCTATATGTGGAATCTTAAGAACAAAAGCGTGAGCAAGATTCGCGCTAATCTACCCCCGGCCATCTCATCCGCCTTTAGCTCCAAGGGACGTCACTTAGTGGTCGGAACCACGACCGGTCCCCATGGCAAATCTCAGCTTGAACTTTACGATGTCAACAAGCCCGGTGGGCCATTGGCCACAATGTCCACCCATCAAGAAGTCCGGACCTGCGACATTCATCCTGATGGTCAACAAGTTGCCTTCGCGCAAGGGAATTCCATCCAGCTGGCAAGTCTCGGTGACTCGCTGAAATCACAAACGACGCTATATTCTGC
>JAGQOZ010000510.1 GCA_020426955.1 Planctomycetales bacterium | reverse complement strand
TGGAAACGTCGCAAGATGCGGTCCAGCCTGCATTGCAACCGGCCCCGGTCATTTCGAAGCCCTTGGTTTCGTCTACCGGGCCGTTCGCGGTCTTGGCGTTCGACCAGCGCATTCAGCTGGGTGATCGCAAGCAGTTGGAAGTCGATCTGAATGACTTTGTTGCATTGCGAGGCGATGTATCGAACGTTCGCTTCGAAATCACCGCTGCCGACTTAGGCGAAGTCAGTTTGAGCAACAATGTCGTTCGGTACACAGCCACAACAGCGAATGCAAATCGCGAAGATTCCTTTACTTTTACGGCCATCACGGCTGACGGGCGGCGCGCGAGTGCTCGAGTGACACTGCAGTTGCTGGACGAATCCAACAATATCGACAATCTGTTTGCGGACGGGGCGTAGCTGGACAGCGCCACATTGACGCTTTCTGCCAGCGTGAGTCGTTTGTAGTCCCGCCTTTAGGCGGAATTGGTTTTCTAGAAGGCTGCCGCCTAAAGGCGGTACTGCGAATCAATCATGTCGCTGCCCAGGTAGAAACCGTCATGAAATGCGTTCCTGCGTTCGATGGCGGTGCGTATAGAACAGTCGCGATCGACTTCGCAAAACGGTATACTCGGTGCGGAATGGTGGTTGGTGCGAACGAAGGCGGTTCGAACGAATCGAACGCGTCGAACCGTTCAGACTGAAGCGTTGACTCAAGCAATCAATAAGAGTGTCGGAATTCACTTAAACCTACACGTAAAGTCTCAGACTCGCCTCCAGGAACCTTCCGGATCCGTTTTCTTGGCAGTCAGCCGTTGATGGTGCCGGCTCGGTTACCGTTTCGGTCCACTTCGGCAATGAATCGTGACTTCGCAGATGGCGTATTTGCCTGCTTGGTGCACGATGCGGGTAATGTTGCTAAAATTCGATCGAAGTTTTCCGTCGTCTTTCTCTTCGAATAGGAGCGGTCCATGTTGCGTTTGAATTTGGTTGGTGTTTTTGTGTTGGTTGTACTTGGCAACGGATTTGCGCAGGGCCAGATTGAACCAACTGCCGAACATGAACATTTGAAGCTAGACGAAGGCACTTGGAAGGCCACCGTCAAAATGTGGATGGGAGCAGACGGCCAGACGGATCCCAATGCGGAACCCATGATGTCGGAAGGAACCGAAGTCAATCGGATGATGGGACCGTTTTGGATGCACAGTGAATTCAAAGGCGAATTCGCCGGGATGCCCTTCGAAGGAAAGAGTATCAATGGTTATGACGTCAACAAGAAGCAGTATGTCGGTACTTGGTTCGACACATTTTCTCCGCACGCCTTGCAAATGACGGGAACGTTTGACACGGACAGTCGAACCTTCACCTATCAGACTCGTGGAATTGGCATGGACGGCAAACCTACTTTGGGAAAAAGCGTGGCGACGTATCCGGATGAAGATCATCGCGAAGTCAAAATGTATGAATTGAAAGACGGCAAAGAGTTGCTGAGCATGCAGATTTCGTACGAACGCACTAAGTAGCAGCGCACCAAACCGAAACGTCAGTCGCCTTAGTAGGTGTTCAAGAATAGGTTGTCCATTTGGTGATCAGCGATCGTTTGGTGATCGTGTAATTCCATTTTGGCAGGACCTTGTGTCTTCGAAAGTTCACTTGGTCTTTTTCTTCCTGGGTTGCCTTCTGCTTTGTCAAGTACTTTCGTTGATCGAGGACTGCACGACAGCGCAACCCAGTGCTTGAACGGCCGCGACGTCTAGTCTCGTGCGATAAACGCGCGCCACCAACAGATGTCTAGCTAGGAAGGAAGTTAATAGCCAGCCTATAGATTCGTGATCGCTTAATGCGTTACGATCTGGCTATTCAGATACGAATCGGCGACGCACCAAAAGCAATGACGGAAGGATGGACGACACATGCGACTTCAATTTCAAGACGAAGCACAACATCGGGCCTGCCGAATTGTGGCCGTGATGCTGATTAGCTGCATCGCCGCTGGCGGATTGGTGGCTCAGACCACAACGTTAAACATTGGAGACCGATTGGTTGAATCCCAAGTCCATGATTTTGCCAAGTTAGCGTTGCAAGGAATTCCAGCAGAATATCCCAACAAGCCGTCCAACGTCATGGTGAATGCCGCTTCAGTGCAGAGCCCCGCGGTCATGCACCCCGCGTTTTTTGGTTGTTTTGACTGGCATTCGTCCGTGCACGGTCATTGGATGTTGGTCCGTCTGCTGAAACAATATCCAGATCATCCTGACGCGACCGATATCCGCACTCTGCTGGATTCGCAACTAACGCCAGAAAAAATGGCAGCAGAAGCCGATTACTTTCAGCAACCGCACAACAAGAGTTTTGAACGCATGTACGGTTGGGCGTGGTTGCTACGATTGGTGGCCGAATTGAAAACCTGGGAAGACGAGCAGGGGCAAATGTGGGCCGCCCATCTGAAACCGTTGGAAGATATCATTGTGCAGCGAACCAAGGATTACTTGCCGTTGCTGACCTATCCGATTCGGACCGGCGTGCATCCCGACACGGGCTTTGCGTTAGGCCAATCGCTGGATTATGCTCGAACTGTCAGTGACACTCAGTTGGCACAGCTGATTGAACAGCGTTGTCGTGAATATTACCTGAACGATCGCGACTATCCCGCTCGCTTCGAACCTTCGGGCGAAGACTTCTTTTCGTCTGGATTGAATGAAGCCGATTTGATGCGACGCCTATTGCAGCCGTCCGAATTCGCCAATTGGTTAGACCAGTTCATGCCCTCGCTAGGACGGCCCGGTGACGTTTATTCGCCCGTGGAAGTTTCCGACGTAACCGACGGCAAGATTGTCCACCTGGCCGGTTTGGACCTATCACGAGCTTGGACATTGCACGGTATCGCAGCCGGTCTGCCAGAAGATGACGTTCGCCGAACGGCCCTACGGCAATCGGCCAATGCTCACTTGCAGGCCGGCTTGACGTACGTCTTCAGTGGCCATTACGAAGGCGAACACTGGCTCGCTACGTTTGCCGTGTACGCGATTACAGAAGTGGGTGTCCCCGGCGAATCAAACCCATGACGTGGTTTCGCAGATTTGGCCCCGGATTGTTGGTCACCGCCGCCTTCATCGGTCCGGGCACGGTGATGACGGCAAGTCGCGCGGGTGCCGAATACGGCTTTGCGTTAATCTGGGCGATTGTGTTTTCTGTCCTGGCCACCATCACTCTACAGTGGATGGCCGCCAAACTCGGCCTGGTCACTCGGCAAGGTCTGACCGTCAACGTGCAGCAAGCGTTGCCGTTTCCCGCTTGGAAAACCATCAGCATTTTCCTGATGGTGTCGGCCATCGTTGTCGGTAATTCGGCCTACCAAACTGGCAACGTGTTGGGTGCAGCACTGGGGCTTGAAATCCTGTTCGGCGGGAACGCGCGATACTGGTCGCTGCTAATTGGCCTATTGGCCGCGATCCTGTTGCAGACCAGTGGCCAGCGTTACTTACAAAGATTGTTGGTCGCTTTGGTCATCATCATGAGCGGTCTGTTCGTGGCGACCGCTGTTTGGGTTCAGCCGAATTGGAATGAATGCGTGTCGAATCTGATTCGTCCTTCCATTCCGACGAACAGCCTGATGACGATCATGGCGCTGATCGGAACAACCGTGGTTCCCTACAATTTGTTTCTGCATGCCACGCACGTGCAAGCGAAGTGGCCCAATCGCAATGCGTTGCATCGGAGTTTACGCGAAGCCGCCATGGACACCTCGTTGGCAGTCACCTTGGGCGGCGTGGTCACGGCGGCGATTGTGGCAACCGCAGCTGCCGCATTCTTTGCAACGGAATCGGCGTCGTTTACCAATGCCAGCGAACTGGCCGCTCAGCTCCAACCGATCGCCGGTCGCTGGGCCACCGGAATCTTTGCCGCCGGGCTGTTTGCCGCGGGGCTCACCAGTTCACTAACGGCGCCCTGGGCCGCCGCCATTGTGCTGTGCGATGCCTGGGGCTGGCGAGCGGATGATTCGGACAAGCGTTTCAAGGCCGCAGCGTTGGCGATTGTGATTTTGGGAACCAGCGTCGCTTGCTTGTTTCGCCAAAGCCCTCAAGCAACCATCCTGTTCGCGCAAGCCACCAACGGCATCTTGCTGCCGCTGATTGCAATTTTTCTATTGGTGACGATGAACTCCAAACTGTTGGGCGAATACCGCAACGGCTGGTTTCTGAATCTGCTGGGCGGATTTGTTGCGGTGATCGCCGCGTCACTGGGCGCGCTGAACGTCTGGAAAGTGATTGCGGCGTTGGTGTCGAATACATGACGACAATGCCGTTTCGATGACACCTTGCGACTGCCTACTGCACCCGTGTTGCACGGCGTTACTGGTTGTTTGCCGGAATGGGCCAGTTCCAACCGGCGGTGAAGCCGCGTGGAAAATCGCAGCGAATACGCGTCATCCGCTACGCCTGGCCAGAAAGCCGGTTGGTAGGTCGGGGCCGGGCTGCAGGATCGCACTACAACGAGCGAATCTTACCATCCTAGCCCGACGCGTGACTTTTGAAGTTG
>JAGQOZ010000509.1 GCA_020426955.1 Planctomycetales bacterium | reverse complement strand
TGATTGATATTTCCGCGATGGAAACATCGCGGCCTCATTGAAGTTCTTGGCTGGCTTGAAGGGAAGGGTTGAGTCAGTAGCATATTTCCGCGATGGAAACATCGCGGCCTCATTGAAGTCTTTCTTCCCCGATTATAACTCCCGAATCGAGCGTCATTTCCGCGATGGAAACATCGCGGCCTCATTGAAGCGCTGACGGGATCGCCGTTGGCGTAGGTCGCTCGAAACTTCGGGACTCGAAGCCACCAGATGTTTGGTATACTGAGTAACGTTGTTTGAAAGAGATATTTAGGAGTCCGTAAGTGCTAACTATTGGAATCGAAGAAGCTCAGTTTAACCTACGCGAACTGATCGCCAGTCTCGGGCCCAATGATGAAGTCATTATCACGGACCATGACCGTCCGGTGGCGAGACTTGTTCATGAACAGGTCGCTGGCGTGGCACGGCCGAAGCCCGGCCTGTGCGAAGGCATGGTTACCATTGTCAGCGATGACGAAGAGCACTTGAATGGTTTCCGAGGGTGCATGCCGTGAAGCTGCTATGGACACGCATACGCTTCTTTGGTATGCAATCAACGAACCCCAACTGAGCAACACAGCAGTCGCTGCAATACTCGATCCGCAGAATGAAGTCTACATGAGTGCCGTTTCACATTGGGAGATGGCAATCAAGATCAGCCTTGGCAAGCTGCAAACACACACGCCATTTCGCGAATTTCTTGACGTCTTTGAACACCAATATCATATAAGTTCGTCTTGCTGCCGATCTTGCCAGCACATTCGGTGCAGTTGTCGCAAATGCCGTTTCTTGCGAACCATCGAGATCCATTCGATCGAATGCTCGTCGCGCAGGAAAGCTGTGAAACGTCACCCATTGCGTTTTGTGTTTAGTCCCTGCCGCATGTCGGCTTACCCGACGTGAGCGAAAGTTTTGAAGTTAGTAACGAGAGCAACAAATCGAAAAAAACGCTCTCCTTTTTCCAGTTTGTCCAGAACCAAAGAACCTTTTGTGTGGCGCACCACCTATTTCCCGGCGAGCCATTTTTGTGCAAGATCAGTAGAAAAATTATTCGGGCGCCGTCAAACTATGAGACGCTTGGTTCTCAAGAGTGCATACAGTGGGTGGCAAACAAGGGAGTGACCTTCGGTGAGTTTTCAGTTTCTTCATGCGGCAGATATTCATCTGGACAGTCCGCTGTTAAATCTGCAGCGGTACGACGGCGCGCCGCTGGACGCCTTTCGCAGTGCTACTCGACGCGCGTTTGACAACCTGGTGGACTTGGCTATCGAACAGCAAGTCAAATTCGTCATCATCGCGGGTGATCTGTACGACGGAGATTGCAAGGACTTTAGCACGCCGTTGCATATTCGCAGCAAATTGGCCGAACTGAATCAAGCGAACATTCGTGTCGTAATCTGCCAGGGAAATCATGACGCGCAGAGCCACATGCGGAAGGCGTTTCGTTTGCAACTGCCAGACAACGTGCATTTACTACGAACCGATCGACCCGAAACGCTTCGCTGGGATGACTTGGAAATTGCCATTCACGGCCAGGGCTTTGCCAAGCGCGAAGTGACGGAAGATTTGTCTGAATCTTATCCTTCGCCTGTTCCCGGCATGATCAATATAGGTGTTTTGCATACCAGTTGCGGCCCGTACGAAACGCATCAGCGGTACGCTCCGTCCAGCATCAGCGGGCTCACGGCCAAAGGATATGACTATTGGGCGTTGGGACACATTCATAAACGAGAACGACTCGCCGGTCCTCAGCCCTTCATTGTCTATCCCGGCAACCTTCAAGGACGTCATATTCGTGAAGATGGTCCCAAAGGTTGTGAATTGGTGCGAATTCAAAATGGCACCATCACCGGTACCAAATTTGTACCGCTGGACGTGATTCGCTGGTGCCGCTGCCCAGTGGAAATGGAAACGTGCGAGTCGGTGGACGAGATTCACGAACCGGTGGAAGCGGCCATACGAGCATTGTTAGGCGAACATTCTCCGCTGCCCTTGGCGATTCGCTTGGAATTGGTCGGGCGATCGGCCGTTCATCGACCACTGCAGCGTCAAGCGGATCACTGGGATCGGCAGTTACGAACCATGGTCGTTGATCTGTTTGGCGAACAAGTCTGGCTAGAAAAAATTCAGTTTCACACACAGCCTCCGCACCAAGCGATCCAAGACGTGGATCAATCAAGCTCGCTGGGACAATTGCTGGCCAGTCTTCAGTCTCATGATGACTTAGAAGCGGTTTGGGAAGAAGTGGAAAGTGACATTCGCGCGATGTTGAAAATTTTGCCCACGGATCCAAGACTGGTCGAACCGCTGTTAGACTTGGATCAACCGAATTTCGTACAAGACTTGCTGGCCGAAGCAAAAGAAATTCTGGTCAGTCGTCTGTTGGAATCGGAGTCCGTATGAGAATTCAGCAACTGTTACTGGCGGCGTTTGGTCCGTTTACGGATCAGCAGCTTTCGTTCGAAAAGCCCGGTTTGCACGTGGTGTATGGTCCTAATGAAGCGGGCAAAACCAGTGCTTTGCGAGCGATCCAGGCGGCGCTGTTCGGCATTCCGGTGCGTACGAATGACAATTTTCTGCACGCCAATAATAAGCTTCGAGTAGGCGCCGTGGTGCAGAACGAAGATGGCGGCCAGCTTCATTTTCTGCGCCGCAAAGGCAACAAGAATACGCTGTTGAATCCGGAATTGGACGTGGAGACGGCGCATCCCGATGCCGCGCTGCAGCCATTTCTGACCGGAGTGGATGCGGAATCGTTCGCTCAGATCCATGGCATTGATCATCAACGTTTGCGACAGGGTGGCGAACAGTTACAGCAACTTCAAGGTCTGGTGGGTGAGAGTCTGTTTGCGGCGGGCATGGGCGGTGTTTCGTTGGCCAAGGTATTGTCATCATTGGCAGACGAAGCTGACGGTTTGTTCAGTTCCAAACGAACGTGCCGTATTCGCGCGGCCAAGTCCAAGCATGCGGACGCGCTGAAAGCTCGGCAAATGGCGGAAGTCCCCAGTAGCAAGTGGCAGAAATTACAAGACGAATTGGCAGAAGTTCGACAGGAACGCGAATCGATCTTGCAACGCTACACGGCGGCGCAGCGCGAACGGAATCGGTTATTGCGAATTCAATCGGCATTACAACCGCTGGCCAAACGCGCAAGACTGATTGCCGAATTGACAGAACTGGGCGACGTCGCCATCCTGCCCGACGAATATAGTTCGGCACAGCGCAGTCACATCCACGGCCGGATTGTGGAACTGACGGAACAAGAAAAACAGCTCGCCCACAAACTCGACGGCCCCAATGGCTTGCGTCAGCAACTGCAACAGCTTGATTTGCCGCAAGAACTATTGGCTCGCCGCGAACCAATCCACCAACTACGCCAACAATTGGGCGCCTACCTGAAAGCTCGGCAAGATCTAGACGGCCCGCTGCGACTGGAACAACAAACCATCGCGTCGCAGATTCACGTGTTGTTGGAAGACATGGGTGATGATTCGTCAGGTGACAGCCATGTCTTGACTGTCGCCAAACGCTGGCTGATCGGTTCGGCAGAACGCCGATCGATTCAGGCGTTAGCTCGGGAAGAAAAGACCGTTCGCACCGCGCCGCGTGCCACACAGCAGAAACAGGACGAACTGCAGAATCAGTTGCAGCACCAACAAGCCGCCTTGGATTCCATGAGCGAAGTGGCGGATACGCATCGCTTGTCCGAGCTTATCGAACAAGCTCAACTGGCTGGCGATGTGGATTCTGTGATGGACGAATTGAAGTCCACCTGCGACGACACGCAACAGCAAATTGACGCTCGGTTTGCTAGTTTAGGATTGTGGAACGGAGCGTTGGCGGACGTCACCAAGCTGGCATTGCCGCTACACGAAACCATCGAACGCTTCCAGCAGCAATGGGATCAACAGGCATCGCGAAGCGAACAATTGCAGTTGGCCTTGGCGGACTGCCAACAAGAGATTTCGGAAGTCACAGCCACCGTTGACGCGTTGCAGCAAGCGGGACGAGTTCCTTCGGAGGATGATCTTCAGGCCGCTCGGAATATTCGCAATCAGACCTGGGTGGCCATTCGCCAAGCCTGGTTGGACGGGCAGCTGGATCTGGATTCGCTGACAGACGCGATTGCCAACTACAGTGGCGCTCAAGGTTATTCTGTTCAGTCTGCCGAGCAAGCGAGCGAATTTTTTGAAGACACGGTTGCCGATGCGGATGACTTGGCCGACCGTTTGCGTCGCGAAGCGGATCGAGTGGCACAGGTTGGTGAGCGGTTGGCGCGAATCAAACAGCTGCACGAGAAACAGGCGTTGCTTACACAAGAACAGATCAACGCCAAGACTGAGCAAACGGAATTGCAACAACAGTGGCTTGAATTGTGGCAACCGCTAGGAATCACGGCGCCCCTGCCTCCGCAGGAAATGCTGCGGTGGATGGATCGAGTGTTCAAGCTACAGGAATTACTGGCAGAACAAAATGTGCTGCAAAAGCGATTGACCTTCAAGCAGCAGCAACGCGAACAGTTGGTGAGTC
>JAGQOZ010000050.1 GCA_020426955.1 Planctomycetales bacterium | reverse complement strand
AGGTCGCACGACGTGTCGCGTTCTCGAACACTTCGGATGATCCGTCGGATGTGATTCGAGTCGTGGGAATGCAGTTGACCGATGGAGATGGCGGGACGAGCCTTTCGGATCAACGCATTGTGTACTTTACCACGGTGAACGACGAAGAGGTCTTAGCGACCAACACCGTGTCGACGGTCAGCGAAGCATCAACCGGTAACGTGCTCACCACGGCCATGCTGGAGACCACGGACGTCGACAACACTCCGGCACAATTGACGTACACGATAACGTCCGGCGCCA
Organism: Planctomycetales bacterium; assembly: GCA_020426955.1. Taxonomy (GTDB): domain Bacteria; phylum Planctomycetota; class Planctomycetia; order Pirellulales; family Pirellulaceae; genus JAGQOZ01. Next base: position 18,740 of record JAGQOZ010000050.1, on the reverse strand, counting down.
GCAACGGAACGCTCCGCTTGAGCGGTACGGTTCTGGGAGTTAGCGACACGTTTTCTCAAGCCGATATCGACGCGGGATTGGTGACCTACGACCATGATGGCAGCGAAACCGTCGGCGATTCCTTCGGCTTCACGGTCGACGACGGCGCCGGAACTAACTCCAGCGGCACGTTCAGCATCACGGTTACGCCAGTCAACGACGAGGAAGTGCTGGCGACCAATACTGGGGCAACTGTCAGCGAAGGTTCGAACAGCAATCTTCTGACTGCGGCCATGCTGCAAACGACGGATGCGGATCACGCGGCGGCACAGTTGGTTTACACCGTCGATGCAGTTCCGTCGAATGGCACGCTTTACCGAAACGGAGTCGTGCTGAATGTGTCCGATTCGTTTACGCAAGCGGACATTGATGCGAATCTGATCACGTACGATCATGATGGTTCGCAGACATCCAGCGACAGTTTTGACTTTACTGTGGATGATGGAAGCGGTTCGACAACGTCGGCTTCGTTCAACTGGATGGTGACCAACGTGAATGACGCGCCGGTGGTGACCGTGCCGAGTACGCAAAACGTAAACGAAGATGTGGCAATTGCCATTGGTGGGCTGAGTGTGGCCGATGACGATGGCAACTTGGCTACGGTGCAATTGACGGCGAATAATGGTGTCTTAAACGTTTCGCTGCAAGGCGGGGCGTCCATCAGTGCAGGTGCGAACGGTTCGTCGTTGCTTACCGTGAGTGGTTTGCAAGCGGATATCAATTCCACTCTAGCTACGCTCGGATATCAGGGCAACACAAATTGGAACGGCACCGACACCATTAGCGTACTGGCGACCGATGGCAACGGGCTGACACATGTGGACAGTTTTGACGTGACCGTGGCTCCGGTGAATGATTCGCCGGTGCTGCAAAATGGTTCCACCATGACCATTGTGGAAGGCCCCAGCGGTGTGGCTCCGCTCGGCGGCAAAGTCATGACGGACGTGGACGGAGTTGACTTTGACGGCGGAGTACTCACGGCGCAAGTTACCACCGGCGCGGATGGTTCCGAGCGGTTATGGTTTGCCAGCGGAGTGCATCTCAGTAACGTCGGCAGCACGTTGTATTACGACGCTACGATAATTGGCACGGTAAGCGGTCTATGGTCCAGTGGTCCGATTGTTGTGACGTTCAATGCGAATGCCACGCAGACGGAAGTGCAGGAAGTCTACAGTAATATCGCAATTGGCATCCCCGGCGACAACGCGGCGCCGGGAGACCGCACGTTGGAAGTCACATTGACGGACGGCGATGGCGGGACCAGCAATACATCCTTGTCGACATTGCACGTGACACTGGTCAATGATAATCCGTTTAACAGCGGCAGTTTGCCTACTGACGTGGCGGTCACCGAAGATGTTTCCACGGCGATCGATCTGTCTTCCATAGATCTGGCAGACCCGGACGCCAATAGCGGAGGTCTGACATTAAAGCTGACTGCGGGTGCGGGCAATTTGACGGCTGTCGCAGCAGCCGGCATCACTATCAGCGGCGACGGTACTAACAGTCTTTCGCTGACGGGGACGTTGGGAGATCTGAATGCGTATTTGGACGGACCGTCCAATCTGGCCTACTTGCATCCGACTGCCCATCTGAACGGCAATGACGCAGATACCATCACTATTGCCATCAACGACAACGGCAATTCGGGCAGCGGTGGCGGCGCGGACCAATCGTTGGGCGTAATCAACGTCGATATCACTCCGGTGAACGACGAACAAGTGTTGGCAACCAATACTGGCGCGACGGTCAGCGAAGGTTCGAACAACAATATCCTGACTGCGGCCATGCTGCAAACCACCGACGTGGATCATGCGGCGGCGCAGTTGATGTACACCGTCAATGCAGTTCCGTCGAATGGCACGCTTTACCGAAACGGTGTGGCGCTGAATGCGTCCGATTCGTTCACGCAAGCAGACATCGATGCAAACTTGATTACGTATGATCATGATGGTTCGGAGACGTCCAGCGACAGCTTTGGCTTCACCGTGGATGATGGTATCGGTTCGACAACGTCGGCTGCGTTTAACTGGACCGTGACCAACGTGAACGACGCGCCGGTGCTGGACACGACGGGCGATATGTCGCTGACTCCGATCACGGAAGACGATGTGAACAATAATGGGAATTCGGTGGCTGAAATCATCGCCAGCGCTGGAGGAGATCGAATTACGGACGAGGATCTCGGTTCGGTCGAAGGCATTGCTCTGCGCACGGCGACCACCAATTTCGGCAGTTGGCAGTACAGTTTGGACGGCGGATTGAACTGGGCTAACGTGGGCACGGTGGCGGATTCCAGTGCGCTGTTGTTGCGTGACACAGACCGAATTCGATTTGTCCCGGTGACCGATGTGGGTGGAACGGATGCGTTTACATTTCGAGCTTGGGATCAAACATCGGGCAGTGCCGGCACGAAAGTTTCGACCGCCAATGCGGGAGCGGATTTTGCCTTTAGCGTCAATATCGAAACAGATACGAAAAGTATGACGGACGTCAATGATGGTCCGCAAGTGACGGCACCCATTTCCGCCTTTGTGGTGAACGAACAGACAAACTTAGCCATTCATGGTACTGGCTTCAGCGTCACGGATGTCGACGCGCAAAGTGGAACGATGACGGCGTCGATTGCCGTGGGCGAAGGGGCGCTGGTGGTGTTCGAAGGAGATTCGGGCGTAACTGTGACCAGCGGAAATGGTACGAATCAAGTGAACTTCGTTGGTTCGCTGGCGCAAATCAATCATTTATTGACTGGTGCCGGAACGGGCACCATTACGTATGGAAACGGATCAGACACGCCTGCGAATTTCACGACGATTACCGTCACGGTGAACGACGGTGGCAATACGGGCAGTGATCCGGGCCTGACCGGCGATGGTACCAGCGAAGAAAGTTCTGCCAGCCAGACCATTAACCTGACGGCCATCAATGATGACCCCGTGAATTCGGGTGGCTTGCCGAGTAGCGTCACGGTAGTTGAGGATGTTGATTCCAATGTTGATCTGTCGGCTCTAAATCTGGCGGACGTCGACGCCGGTGGCGGATTGTTGACGGTTGCGCTGCAGACCAGCTCGGGTGGCCAATTGACTGTGGCGCCGGGCGTGGGCGTTACGATTGGCGGAACGTCCACGGCGCGAACGATCACCGGAACGCTTATCGACTTAAACAACTATTTTGACGATGTGACGAAGATTCAATATCTTCATGGCACGCCACAAACGAACGGCAATAACGCGGATTCGATCATCGTTTCTGTGAATGACAACGGCAATACAGGCGTTGGCGGTGGGACGGATGTGGTGCTGGGCGCGACACCGGTCCACATTTCGGCAGTCAATGACGAAGAAGTGCTGACGACCAATACGGGCGCTTCGTTCTTGGAAGGTTCTCATTCGAATCTGCTGACCACCGCGATGTTGGAGACATTGGATGTGGACCATTCGGCAAATCAGATTGTTTATTCGTTGGTGGCAGGGCCGGCCCATGGCCAATTGTTCTTGAACGGTAGTCCGTTAAGTTCGACCGATACCTACACGCAAGCGGACATTGATGCGGGACGTGTCCACTACAATCACGATGGAAGTGAAACGACGCTTGACAGTTTTGCATTTCAAGTGGATGACGGCGTAGGGACCAGCACTTCGGCCAGTTTTGCTATTTCGATTGTGCCGGTGAATGACGAACAAGTCATTTCGGTCAATAGTGTGGCGAGTGTGGTGGAAGGATCGACGAACAACGTGTTGAGTAAGTCGCTGCTGCAAACGACCGACGTGGATCATTCGGCCGCGAATTTGACGTATACCATCACGGCAAATCCCGCTCAGGGGACGCTCATGCGGTCCGGCGTTGTGCTGGCGGTGAGCGATTCGTTTACGCAAGCGGATATCGACGCGGGGCTGATTACGTATGACCATAGTGGTTCGGAAGCGACGGTCGATTCGTTTGGCTTTGTGGTGGACGATGGCGTGGGCCTGATATCCTCCGGTACGTTTGTTTGGTCCATTGTGCCGGTCAATGATGTGCCCGTCATTACGGCGATAGAAGCCGGTTCGCTGCTGTACACGGAGAATGACGGCGCTGTGGCAGTGACTTCGATTTTGTCACTGGCCGACGCGGATGACATCCTGTTAGCCGGTGCTCGGATTCAAATTGTCAGCAACTATTCCGGCAGCCAGGATTCGCTTTTGTTTGTCAACCAATCGGGGATTGCCGGAGCGTGGAATGCAACGTCGGGCGAATTGACGCTGTCTGGTTCGGCCAGTTTGGCGGAGTATGCAGATGCGATTCAAAGTGTCCGATATGTGAATGATTCGGAGACGCCCAGTACGGCGGTACGCACCATCCGGATCACGGTGAACGATGGCCAAGCCGATGCGTCGAGTGTGACTCGGGATATTCTGATTACTTCTGTCAACGACCTTCCGCAGGCGACGGTCGACCACTATTTGCTGGCCGCGTCGCTGTCGACCATTTCCGTTGATGCGGCAGACGGTTTGTTGGCCAACGATACCGATTTGGATGGAGAAACGCTGCGAGCCATTTTGGTGACGCCACCGTTGATTGGTAATCTGACACTGCAACCAGACGGCAGCTTCCGTTATGACGCGTTACCTGGGTTCACCGGATCCATCTCGTTTGAATACGCCGTGTCCGACGCTTCCACTCAGTCCAGCCCAACCGTTGTTACGCTAGAAATTCAGGGTGCTCAGACACCGGGTGTCTCGCAACCGCCCGAACCCAATTCGTCACCAGACGAGATTGATTTGGACGAACAAGATGCAGATGATTCGACGGACGAAGTGGGAGATGGACAGCCAGGTGTGATTGTGTTCGAAACCACCACCTCGACCGGCTCCACACCCACAGGGCCAGGTGCGGCAAAAGAGAATCTAGATGGTCAATTTGCGATTGTTGTGATCACCGAAAACGAATCCCTGGAATACAAACAGTCATCGGACCGATTGGACGAATTTGCCATTGCGCTGGAATCGAACAGCCTGGCTCATCAACGCAATGTCTTCATGACCGGTTTCGATTCCGCCCAAGAAACGGCACTGGACTTGGATGATTGGGACAAGTTGCTGCACCAATTTCGTGGCACCGTGGACGAGCAGCAAGATTCGGTGCACTGGGTCACCGGTTCGGCCAGTGCAATTTTCATCGGAGTGACCGTGGGCGTGGCCACGTGGTCTTTAAGTGGAACCTACATTGCGTCGTTGGCGGCGTCCAGTCTGCCAGCTTGGACTCAATTTGACCCAGTTTTTGTGTTGCGGCATGCAGCCACAGTGCGAGACGAAAAAAGTCTGGCACAGATCATTCAAGAACGAAAAAAACGTCATGAAAACGGATAGCACATTTCGAATTGCGATAACCTTTGTCATGCTGGTTACCTGTGTGATTTTGTACACGGGGCTGACGGGGTATTTGCCGGACGAGCGAGTTTACCGCGCAGATCAGCGAGCTAACATCAGCGAAGTGTTGGCCACGGGCATTGCGTTTCAATTGACGCGACACCATTTGGAAGATGTTGGTTCGCAAATGGAGTTTTTTGCCAACCAGAACGACGATTTGGTATCGTGCGGGATTCGTCGTCACGACGGAACGCTGGTGGTAGAAGTTGGCGAACACGCTGCCACCTGGGCTCGCGCGAAAGAGCAACGCAATGATGGCTGCTATGTCGTACCGTTGATTCGCGGAACCGAACAATGGGGCAGTTTGGAGTTACAGTTTTCACCGCAGTATGTCGGATTTGAACGATTCCTTAGCAAGTCTCAATTTGTGTTATTGGGAATCGTCACCTCGCTGACCGGTTTGGGCGCGTGGCTGCAATTGCGTCGGTTGCTGCGATTTTTTGATCCAGAACGGGCTGTGCCACCTCGTGTCCAAGAAGCATTGGACAATTTTGCAGAAGGCGTTGTCGTTCTGAACGAAAACGACGAAATTGTCTTGGCCAACGAAACGTTTGCTCGGTTCCTGGACGTGTCCAGTCATGACCTGGTGGGCAAACCATTTTGGAATCTCGCCTGGACCTTTGCGGAAGAACAGCCAGTCCGGGAATCCAGCAAATTGAAGAATACTCGAATGCACCTAGCGGACAAAACCGGGAACATACGCGCCATCTTCTCCGTGAACGCGTCTCCGGTTGTCGCCGACGATGGTGAATGTCACGGCAATATGTTGGCGTTCAACGATATTACTCCGCTGGAACGCAATCGAGCTGCGTTGCTGTCGACATTGGAAGATCTGAGCCGGTCCAAGAAGGAAATCGCGGAACAGAATGAAGAACTGAAGTACTTGGCTACTCGAGACCCGCTGACGTCGTGCGTCAATCGTCGTACGTTTTTCCAAGAGTTTGAAAATTTTTGGGAAATGGCTACGACGGGTAAAATTCGCCTTTCCGTGATCATGGTTGATATCGACTTCTTCAAGTCTATTAACGATAACTATGGCCACAGCATGGGTGACGAAGTGCTGCAAGCGGTCGGGAAGCTACTGAACGAAGCGGCCGGTGAATGTCACGTCGCCAGCCGTTATGGCGGCGAAGAGTTTTCTATCTTGTTGCGAGATTTCGATATTACCCAGGGGACCGAATTCGCCGAACAGCTCCGTATATCGATCAGCAAGTTGCGATTTTCAATCGACCTGTCTATCACCGCCAGCTTGGGCGTGTCCAGCTTTTCGCTGGAGGGCAAGGATCCGCAAGACATGTTGGATCAAGCTGATCGGTGTTTGTATGTCGCCAAGCGTAACGGTCGAAATCAAGTGGTTCGTTTTGACGATGTGCCCGACGGCTTGGTGGTAGATGAATCGAAGATTTCGCGAGAAAAACCCGCGGAAGAGATTCACGACCAACCGACGATTCCGTATCGTGCCGTCAGCGCGCTGGTCAGTGCGCTTTCCTACCGAGACCCCATGACCGGTGCGCATTCCGTGCGAGTGGCAAATCTTGCTGGCGCATTGGCTCAGCGCGTAACTAACCCGCAGGAAGCCTACATTATCGAAATGGCTTCTTTGCTGCATGATATCGGCAAGGTGGGTGTGCCTGATTCAATCTTGTTGAAACCGGGGCCACTGACGGACGAAGAATGGAAGGTGATGCAGCGGCATGATCAAATTGGTATCGAAATCATCAACAAATCGTTCCAACACCAAGGTTTGACCAACATTGTTAAATGTCATCATTACCATTTCGATGGCAGCGCGAACCAACAGTCCAGCTCACACGAATCAATCCCGCTGGGGGCTCGGATCCTAAGTATTGTCGACGCCTTTGATGCCATGATCAGTGACCGGCCTTATCGAAAGTCGGTCAGTATCGCTCACGCCATCAACGAGTTGCGGCGGTGTCGAGGACAACAGTTTGATCCTGTTTTAGTCGACCAATTCATTGCCTTGATCGAATCGGGCTTGTTGAATCAAGAACTAGAGGTTGACGTGCGCGGTGACGCCACGCTGGTCATTGGCGAACAATTGGAACGCATAGTCCGAGTTGTCGAAGACGGGGATACGCAATCCTTTATCGCGCTAACGCAGCGTATGGGGAAGTTTGCCGAGGCGAACAATATCCCCGCGATTGTGGATGCGGCACAAAGCGCAGTTGCATGGGCGTCCGAACATGATCAGCTGGAAGCAATTGGAACGGAAGTCTTCCAACTTCTTGCCGCTTGCCGAGCTGCTCGGACGCAGATGGCTGAGGTCAGTTCGGAAAACGCTTAGCGATTGAGCTAACTACGCCTGAAGGATGTGTGGAACGTTTTGTTCGCTTAGAACGCAATTTCGATTCCCGCATTCAGGCCGTGGCCCCAGAAGGATGTCGATTCCAAATTGGCGGCAGGTCGCGCGTCGCCACTGAGCGTGCCGGGCGAAATCTGTGTCGAGTTGACCACGTTGTCCACCACACTGCCCGCTCGCAAAACATCGCTCCAGGACATGATGGAATATCCCACCGTGGCGGCGAACCTGGGCGAAAACTCTTGGCGAAGCGTCACGTTCAATTCGGACAGAATGGCAAAATTGTCCACCTCAAACGTTCCTATATTCGAAGTCTGCGTCAACAAACCGCCATTCACGGTGGAAGAACTGGCGTCTGGCAAGTTGGTCATCGTGTTGCCAGAAATGGTGGCTCGTGAATTCGAATTTCCCAGCGCCACTTTGCCAGTGAACTCCATCTGAAAACAGGAAGCCCTCCACGGAGCGTAACGCAAACCGAGTTGGCCGCCATGGAAGGTGTTTTCTGTTCGAAACTGATCTGTCAAATCGAACGTCGCGCCTTCCAAAGGTGCCACCAAACTCGTTGTCCGTTCCGTCATCGTCAGGTTGTCTTCCAAACCGGCGTAGCGATAACCAACCAGGACGTCCAATTGGCCTCGTGACGTCCAGCACGTGGCCTGCGTCAGCGAAACTTGAAATGTGTGAAAGTCGGTGTCCGCCATGATGTCCAGCGAACCGGTGACCAAATCGGGAAAGGCAATGAGCCTAGAATCTTGTAGTGTCGTGGAAGCGTTGTAAAACGGTCTGGCCAAGATGCCCGAAGTAAAATCGCCGGTGGAAGCCGTGTACGTTTCGTCGTCATCCAGGGTAAAGTAGCTGGCTTCGATGCCGCGACTGGCCATCGGATCCAGCCACATGCCCAAGGTATAGCGGACGTTTGACTGGACTCCGTCAAACAGAGAACCACCGCCAAACAGTTCTTCCGTGCCGGGCATGCCCAACACGCCCGCGTCTTCTCGCGCCGTCCCGGCGATACTGGTGGTGGCCAGAATCGGTGGCCGACCACCATTAATCCACCACGCAACATATTCTACTCGTCCCCAAACCATCGCGCCGCACGGGGCGTATGAATTAGGCGAACCATATCCTGGGTCAGCGCATCCGGCGTCGCAACCGACACCGCTGTGCGTGTAAGTTGGTTCGGAACCGAGCGGCAGGACGTCGGCGTCGGATACAAACTGGTTGTTGGCGTGCGGAATATCTTCGACAATGGTGCCTTCGATCGGACCTCCGGAAACGGTCGATTCGTTCAGGATCGAACCGGTTGAGTCTGACACGGTCTTCGTAGTTGTGTTGGTACCGAGCGAATCGTCGGTTCCGTTCGCGTTCAGTACGTCGGCCGGCAAATTCAAATTGTCCGATTCCGTGGCGCTGGCCGGTGACGTTTGTGAATCGGTGATCGGCGTTGGCCGCGCGGCAACTCGAGGTATCTCGCCATGGCGAAGATGACGAGGCACGAAGCCAATTCGATTCGAACCGGTTGTCTGCGCGAACAGTGATCCGCCTGATAGCAACAACATTATGCTCCACACCAGCGGACTTGAGATTCGACACATTCGAGTGTCCTTTCGATCGATCTAGCAGGTTTTTCAAATTGACGTAACTGGAATATCGTCCACAATCCGCAAGATCGTTAAACTTTCCGCTGTTTCACAGAGCGGCGGTTCGCCGAGGCGTTAAAGCGGCTAGAATCAAGGCCCCGAAACATCTCACTTTGAAGTTGCGCTTTTTCACAGCCCGAAACGTAAGTGAGGGGAAACGGTGTGTTTCTCTGGTCCCTCGCTGACGCTTCGGGCTAGGAAATTCCTCCGAGAAAACGCAAATGCGCAACTTCAAAACTGACGCGTCGGGCCAAAAAATTCGGCGGAAAACGCGAGTGTGCAACTTCAAGAACATCTCATTTGGACAAGAACGGAGCGACCGCATGTTGAATCGACGACAGATCATTGGCGGCATGGCAGCAGCCGCCGCAGGAACCGCATTCACTTGGAAGCAAGCAAACCGACTGATGGCAGACGAACAAAAAACCGATAAGCGTCCGTTGATTATTTCCACTTGGCCGTTTGGAAAGGCGGGTAACGAAAAAGCGTTGGCTACCATGCAAAACGGCGGATCGACTTTGGATGCGGTAGAGCAGGGGATCAAGGTTGTTGAGGACTCTGGCAATACGTCGGTGGGATTGAGTGGTCGCCCGAACGCGGCCGGTTATTCGCAGTTGGATTCTTGCATCATGCACGGGCCGGACCATCAGGCGGGCGCGGTGTGTGCGATCGAAGGAATTGTGCATCCTATTTCGGTAGCTCGAAAAGTCATGGAAGAAACACCCCATGTCATGCTCGCCGGCGAAGGAGCTCGTTGGTTCGCGCTGCAACACGGCATCAAATCGGTGGACGTGCAGGCGGATCAAGCCAAGAAGAGCGAATTTTTGGCCGCCAAGAAGTTAAATTCGTCCAGCGAAGCGAAACCTGGTTCGGCCGAAAATCACGACACGATCACCATGTTGGTCTTGGGCCCCGACGGCACCATTTCCGGCGGCTGTTCCACGAGTGGATTGGCCAACAAGATACCGGGACGAGTGGGTGATTCGCCGATCATTGGCAGCGGTCTGTACGTAGATAATGAAGTGGGCGCTGCCGGGGCTACGGGAGTCGGCGAGAATGTAATGCGTTATTGTGCCACGTTTCTGATTGTGGAATTCATGCGACAAGGCATGGATCCCACCATGGCTTGCCAGAAGGTGATTGAACGCATTGCCGGTATGGATCCCAGAAACAAGAAAGACTTGGCCATCAATTTCATTGCGTTGGACAAACAGGGTCGATTTGGCGCAGCCGGAACGGATGACTTTCCTCATTCGGTTACCTATCCAGGTTTCAGTGAAGTTCTGACGGTCAAGGCGACGTAGCAGCAAGCAGTGACGTCACTGCTAGCTTGAGTGTGACGGCATAATTACGCCATAGCTGCAAAGCTGGCTGAATGGATGGCTGGCTTTGCGCCGATAGAAAACCAATAGGCGAGTCATTCGCGGCTGTTGGCCGTCGAAGTGAAAAAACTTTCCGAACGATCGTTGCAACCGACTTGGGAAAATCAACGGTTTCGGTTAGGTTATTCGTTCCGTTCGAAAAGGATATGCGAACGGACATCGACGAGCGACTGTGTGCTGTCAACTGGACAGGTTGCTCGACAGCTTAGATTCGAATGGTCGAATAGAGGAACCGCAACAAGGAGGTTGCAGAATGTTGGTTTGCCCCAGCGCGTATGAAGTTCGAGAAATCGTGGAACGCACTTTTCGTTCGCTTGGACTAGACGAAAGTGAAATCACCGACTTGTCGGAAAATCTGATGATTGATGAAGGCCGTTGTCGGGCTCGAACGTATCGCACCGAATCTCATATGGCCATGTGGATGATCGATATCGGTCTACTGCAGTTCTACGACGAAGACGGCAATATGCTGCATCATGCGAATCTGTTGGCACACGCAGCTCCCAGACGCATGGCAGCGTAGTCCGGCAATCGCTTGTGATCGTTAGCGCAGACCAATCCAGCTCCGTTGGTTGATTTCCAACGTAGCGGGTATTTGTCCCTTGCCCCGACAAATGGTTTGTGGACTCACGACGCGATCGATCGAAAATAAACGCCGAAGCATGGTAATTGCCTGAACATGGCCGAGCCGGTGCTGAGTGTGATGACGCGCCAGTGCTGATTGCCCATCGCGTCGGCAGCCAGGAAGCGGCAGGCGATCGCATCCGCAAATGGTGCACGGCTCGCAACGCGCGCGTCAGGCCGCAATCAACTGGCGATTTTCGACCGAAGACGCCCGGATCACGTTAAAGCGGTTCTCTCTGAAGTTTGAGATGCGATGGAATGCTACGGGGAGAATTCCTTTGCTAACGCCCTTGGTTCTCGTTGTTCCGTGAGATTCGTTCGTCAGCAGAACATCGGCCCGTGGCGAATGCTAATGTTCGTTCGTGGCGTACTTCTTCACAAACGCGATCACTCGTTCTGGTTCGGGATGCGCAAAGTGGTGTCCGTTTGATTCGGCGGTTCCTTGTTCCACCACAATCACGTCCATGTCATGGCCGAATTGCCGCAGCCGCTGCTGCAAGACGTAGGTATTCTCGGACGGTGGCACGATTTCGTCATTTTCGGACACAATGTGCAAGGTCGGAATTTTGGCACGCGCAATGGTTTGGGCATGATTGATCGGGTTCTTGTCGTAGTCTGCGGCTTGTTGGTCGGAAAGGCTATAGACTTGCAAGCATTGTTGCCAAGTTTCGGCGTGGCCTTTTCCTGTGCCTTTGCCACCAGGCCAACTCGCAATGCTGCACACAGGCGTGTCGCAGTAAATGCAGGCAACTTTGTCGGTGTTGGCTGCGGCCCAGTTGTAGACGAACAATCCACCTCGGCTCACGCCTTCCAGACACATTTTTTTTGCCAAACCTCGCTGGGTGGTCAGAAAGGAATAGAACTGATCACCGATTTTGACAGCAGCGGGTGCTCCCAATAATCCGGCCACGTCGACGTATGCTAAGTGGAATCCGTCTCTTACCAGCTGGACATCCATTTCGGCATGATAGCCTGGAAAACGAGCTCGCCAGATCCACGGGTTCCCGGCGAGCGGTTTTTCGGGGACAACCAAATAAGCATTCCGTTCAGCCACTTGGAAATGATATTGATCAAATCCGTGCCATTCGGTCTGGCGTTGGTACCAATTGCCCGACGATTGCGCTAAAAGATTGCCAGGGTTCGCGGCGAACAACGTGCCGATACTAATCAAGCAAGCGAACACGCGGAATGCGGAGATTCGAATCATATGATATGCCAGCGAATACTTTGTGCGAAAGGACATCGGAATAGAACGCGAATCGACCTAATGGCGTTCCAAAGACTTCGCCAATTATATCAAGAGAAATCGCTGGCGTGGCAAGCACCGTTGCGGACGCCACTTGCTCGCTTTCTGCTGGCTTTTCTTGCGAATCGGCGCCGAGATCGCCGGGCCTGTTTGTTCAAGCTGTGATGGGCTGGTAGAATCGATTTTTGCGCTAGATCGGCAATCTGGCCATGTTTGATTTCTCTCCGTTCGTCATGGTAATTCCCATCATGTCTCGTATCGTTTCTGTTCAACCGCTTGTCCGTTCACGAGTTTTCTTGAGCCTTTGGCTGGCCGCATTGATTTATCCGGCAACGGATGCGTTGGCAGAACATGTCGTCGCTACGGTACCAAACGGAATTGCGGTCCAAGGTGATTGGCTGGTGGTGACGTCCAGGGATCGAGGTTCCGTGTTATTAGTCAATGCGGCGGACCGGACCGTTCATCATGAGTTGCGGATTGGTCAGCGGCCTTCGAGTATTGTGCAGGCGGCGGATGTTTTTTGGATCACCGACCAACAGAATCAGCAATTGATTGGTGTCGTTCGACAAGATGGCAAGCTGCAAGAAGTGCTGCGGCGCAAGACAGAGCATTCGCCTGTCAGCGTGGCTGCGTCACCCAATGAAACCGTCTTGAGCGTCGCCTGCTTGTGGGCTCGACGCCTAGACCTCTTTCAGATCGATCCAGGTCAGCCGAATAATCCTAGCCAACCGGTTCGGCCTACAGTCACCTTGGATTTGCCGTTTTCTCCGCACGAACAATGCTACCTTGATAACCGGCACTTGCTAGTTGCCGACGCCTTTGGTGCGAATTTGGCCGTTGTCCGTTTGACAGACAACAGTGTGTCACACGAATTTCAGATTCCGGGGCATCATATCCGAGGCATCGCGGTGGTGGATAACGAAGTGGTGCTAGCCCATCAAATGCTGACTTCGTTTATACCGACCAGTCGAGACCACGTGTTTTGGGGCAACGTGCTGACGAATTTGTTTCGCGCCATTCCCGTGCAGGAAGTACTGAATCCTGCCAATGCCAACAAGAAAATCTTCGGCACCATTGTGCCGTTGGGTGGTGAAAAACGAGGCGCTGGTGATCCGGACTGCATCTGCGTCACGCCCAACGGAAGTGTCACGGTGGCGTTGGCGGGCGTGGATGAACTGGCAATTCGACATCATCGGAACGAACCGTTTCAACGAATTGCAGTTGGTCGCAATCCGGTGGCCATCGCCGCGAATGAAACTAATTCGGCCATCTATGTCGTGAATCGGTTTGGGAACTCCATTTCGATTGTTGACACCGCTTCCAATCAAGTGACGGGATCCATCCGCTTGCCTGCGCCCGATGTGACCACGACAGAATTGGTAGGTGAATCCCTGTTCCATGACAGTCGCTTGGCATTAGACGGCTGGTTCAGTTGCAATAGTTGCCATGTGGATGGGCACACCAGTAGTCAATCCAACGACAACTTGGGCGACAATCATTTTGGTGATGAAAAACGCATCATCAGTTTGCTCGGTACCAGCGATACCGCGCCTTGGGCTTGGAACGGGCAGCAGATGAACCTGATTGATCAAGTACGTAAGTCGTTACTGTTCACCATGCGTTCCAGCGAAGGGAAACCAATGGATGAAGGTGAAATCATGGCGCTGACCGGCTATTTGCGAACTCTAGCTCCGCCACCGGGAATTGCCATAGCCAGACGCGATCATACGAACCAAGCGGCGGCGGTTCGAGGCCGCGAAGTATTTCTGGCGAACGATTGCCAGGCGTGTCATCAAGAACCCGCCTTGACCAGTCGCGATACGTACGACGTTGGCTTGACCAGCAAAACGGGTGAATCAACGTTCAATCCGCCTTCGCTCCGAGGCGTCAGTCAGCAACACCGGTGGCTGCATGATGGCCGAGCATCTTCGTTGGAAAGCGTGTTTGCAGATCACCATCATCCGCCACATGCTATTCTTTCGCCCACCGAACTTTCAGACTTGTTGGCATATCTGAATCAGCTGTAGCCGGACAATTTCAAAGCCAGCGTACGCGGAATGAACCAAGCGATTGGCTCAGATTACTTCGTTTACTTTGCTCGGCAGTACCGTTACACTTGCCGCTGCGGGACGGAAAAAAATTCTATCTGTACGTTTGGAGGTGAATCATGCGTTATCTGGCAATGCTAACAGTTTGTTTGGCATGTGTTTCGTTCGGACAAAACTTGCGGGCGATTGAAATCGCCGAATCGCTTTTCGTTGATTTGGATGCCACTACCTTGTCAGTCGGAGATCTGATGTGGCAAAACGGCGTCGATACCTACGCTGACTTTATGGCGGACGGCAACCCAATCGTAACGCTCGATCCGACTCCGGCAGTTTACTTTGACGGTACGTCGGCCTTCTTCAGTGATATCAGCGCTCCAGAAGGTTTGACCGGGCTCGATCCAACTCGCAGTATCGAAGTTTGGGCTTTCAATCCGTCTATTTCTGGCGAAGAAACGATGGTGGCTTGGGGCAACCGAGGCGGTCCACAAGGAACGAATTTGACATTCAACTACGGGGACAACGGTGCGTTCGGCGCCGTCGGTCACTGGGGCGCCCCCGACATGGGATGGATTGACAATGATGGCACCGCAGGAGCCCCCGAAGCAGGCCAATGGCATCACTTGGTTTATACGTATGATTCAGAATTCGCTCGAGTCTATGCTGATGGCGAATTGATGAACGAAGAGGACATGATCCAGCATGGCGGCTTGGACACATGGCCCGACGCTGGCATTTCCATTGGCGCACAATGGGCCGATGCCACAACGCTGAACGGCGGTTTGCGAGCTTCGATGTTTATTTCTCGAGTACGAGTGCATGATGGCGTACTGACAGATTCGCAGATTGCGGCCAACTACAATGAAGAACTCGCAGCGTTCACTGTGGCACCAGAGATTCCGCCGCCGCCGCCCAAGCCTCAGCTCGCCGGTCTTTGGCGATTCGACGATGCCAACATTTTGGGCTTCGATTCTGGGTTGGAAGGCAATCATTTGGACGAAAATGGCGGAGTATCGTTCGATGGGGATGGCGTCATTGGCGGAGCGTTGGCATTGGACGGATTTGACGGCATGCTCACTTCGACCGAAATAAACGAAGACTTGCCCGTCGGTGACGGACCGTATACCGTGGCCGCCTGGATTCGACCGGAAGAAGTAGAAGCTCGAGGCATCGTCGGTTGGGGTAGTTACGGAGCGGGACGCAGTGTGAACGCGTTGCGGATTTTTGGTGACAACGGATTTCGGCATTACTGGTGGGGCGCCGATTTGGACGCTCAAGACTTTGATGTGGATGCACTGGGTGTTGACCTGGACGATGGTGATTGGCACCACGTGGCTGCGGTCTACGATGGCGAAGAACGTTCTTTATATCTGAACGGCGAACTTTTGGTCTCCGATATGCCAGGCGACAACGGTGCCGTGGCCGCGAATTTTGCCGTCGGCCGAACTTGTGATTTTTGTGGTGCGGGCGAATTCTTCAGTGGCTGGCTGGACGATGTGGCCGTCTTTAACATTGCTCTGGACGAAGGCCAATTGCAAAAAATCATGTCGGGTGATTTTTCCGCTTTCTTGACCGATGGACTAACAGGTGACTTCAACCAGAACCAACAGCTAGACGTGGCAGACGTTGACTTACTGATTGCGGAAATGATCGCCGGGACAGACGCAGCAACCTTTGATCTGGACAATGACAACCAAGTTGACGACGCGGATCTGACCGTTTGGGTCAAAGATTTGGCCAATACGTATTTTGGTGATGCAAACTTGGATGGCGAATTCAATTCGTCTGATTTGGTTGCCGTTTTCCAGGATGGAAAATTCGAAGCAGACATCGATCCGGCCGCCACTTGGGCTCAGGGCGATTGGAACGGTGACGGGCTGTTTACCAGCGGCGACTTTGTGAAAGCATTCCAAGATGGAGGCTTTGAACTGGGGCCGCGTAATGTGGCCGCCGTTCCAGAACCAACATTGTCATTGTTTGCCATACTGTTGTCTCTGGTCGCTATTCAGCAAAGTGTTCGTCGGTCCTAACCCTGCTGGGTCTATTGATACTGATTTACCGACGGTTCCAAGATCTCCTGCGAACCGTCGGGCCATTGAATGGTAATTTTTTGGGGCGTTTGCGTGCCCAATCCAAAATGCAGGACCGGCGGGTGCTGTGACAAGAACGAATCGCCCGCAACATAAGTGCCGACGGTGGTCTGTTCGTCGGTTTCCAACATCACTTTCGCGCCCAATGGCGAAGGCTTGTTCGGGCGGTCCAAGTTGATGCCGATCCAGTTGTTTGTGGTCGATAGCTGATTCTGATAAACGTGCAGTGATAGTTCGAAGCCTTGGCCAATAAATTCGTATTGCGCCACAATCAAATCGGGCCGTCCGTCCATGTCCAAGTCTGCTCCCACAACCGCTCGCGAATCATATTCAAACGCCACGCCCAGCAAGAAACCCACGTTCAAGAATCCTTGATCGGCGCGGTTCATCAGCAGCGCATTGTGTTCGTAGCCGTTCCAGGAAATAGCATTAGCATTCAGATCGGCCATCGATTCGGCAAAGAAGTTTTTCAAGGTCAAGTCTGGCTGCGAGCTACCGGTGTAGATGTCATGTCGCCAATAAGTGGTGCAATAATCTTGGCAAGACTGGCCACTGCGAAATCCATTCGCCACATAGATGTCTCGATCTCCATCGGCATCAAAGTCAAACGACGTCGTTCCCCAAGACCAGCCCGTACGAGCGACTTGCGCAGCAAAGCCCGTTTCTTCGAATTGATCGGTGCGCCGTAGGTACATCCGATTGCCGTATCCCATGGCAGAACGCATACGGTGCACGTCGGGTTTGTCGCTTCGTCCCAGGCCTAAGCGGTCCAGACGCCGCGCCGTCGTGCTGCTCATCCCAATCGCATAAATGTCCAGTTGTCCGTCAACATCAAAGTCGGCAAACGTATGAGCCATGCCAAATAGGTGACGTTCCGGAAGCTGCTGGTCAGTCGTATCACGAAAGTTTCCGAATCCATCGTTTTCATACAGATCCACACCGGCGTAATCACTGGTGACCACCAGATCCAAATCTGCGTCTGCATCCACATCCACCAAAGACGAACTGTAGGTGCGACGCTGCCGTTTCGTGGACAGACCGGCTTGTTCCGTACGATCGTGAAACTTCAAATCGCCTTGATTCACTAACAGATAAGCCGGTTGACCGTCATTGGCGTCGTAGTAGGGCGTTGGCATTTGCCCTTCCACGTAGCTGGGCTTGTATTGAGTCAGCCATAAATCAACGTCGCCGTCGGCGTCGATATCACCGGCGGTGATGGCCAACGTGTCAGGCACAGAAATGTCGGCAATGGCGGTGGCGGATTCCGTGAACTTCCCTTGCGCATTGCCCGCATAGGCCAAGGGACGCCCTTGTTTATCCACGGTGACCAAGTCTACCGCCCCGTCGGAATTGATGTCGGCCAGCAGACCCGCTTCTGCCAGCGGAATAAAGTTGGCCACTAGCTTTTCTTGGCGAAAGTGCCCTTGGCCTTGGTTCCAGTAGATTCGATTCCAACGAGGAATCACGATATCGGGAAAGCCGTTGCGGTCCAGATCGTAAACCAAGATGGGATGCGCACTAGCGAATTCGTCCGCTTCGCGCCGATAGGTCAACACATGTCGAAACGCAGGTTTGCCGGTTCGCGCCAAAATCTGTACGTCCTTAGCCGTGGCCGAACGAATGGTCGGTTCGTCCGCATCCGCTTGCCATTCCACAGACAAGATGCCTCGGACAAGTAACCGTTGTTCGGGCGAATCGGGCTGGGCATCCACAGTCAACGGACGAATCAAGTGCAAGACAAAGCTGACATCCGATGCCGCACCGGTAGGCGTTTGACGAAACGTAGAATGATGCCATTCCGTTTCCAACAGTTGAAACCCCTTCTGCTTGACCAGAGAAATGAACGCGGTCCAATCCTGAGAATCCCAAGCAACCGTTTCTGCTGTCATCGGCAATCGAAGAATACCATGGTCCATTGGTTCAGGGGGCACGTCTGCCGTCAATGG
>JAGQOZ010000508.1 GCA_020426955.1 Planctomycetales bacterium | reverse complement strand
TGGTCATCACCGATCCTCGCGAATTGGACGTCCCCAACGTCGGCCTAGTGTCGCTGACCGATCCGGAAACCGGCGAAGCAATGCAGCTGGATACGAGTTCGCACGCGGTTCGCGATACCGTCGCCCAACTTGCTCGACAACGCTTAGACCATTTGGAACGGACGTTTCGCAGTTCCAAGATCGACTTCATCCATGTCGACGCGGCCGGCTCCGTGGTCGATCCGCTGGCCAAGTTCTTTCGCATGCGAGAGCGGAGGCTACAGCGATGACATGCACCACTCGATCACTCACAGCATCGCCGTTGCTCACAGCATCGCCTTTGTTCGTAGTACCGCCTTCAGGCGGAATACCAACGATAGAAAACTGCTCGACTGGCACTGTAGTGGACAAGGCGACGAGTCCTAACTCCGTAGTGGACGAAGCAACGAGCCCTGGTAGCGTAGTGGACGAGGCAACGAGTCCTGCCAGCTTGGCATTCGACAACTCATCCATTACCACTAACACATCGCCTTTGTTCGTAGTACCGACTTCAGGCGGAATGCAGACGACAAGAACTTCGTTGCTGCGTCCGCGAATGATCTTCGCACTTATCTGCGCTGTCTTCTTGTGCCAACTTCTGGTCACTCCGGCGCAGGGCGCTATCGAAAAGCAAGAGCAGCGAGGTCCGGTGCGAGCGTTCATTTCGCTGGAGCCGGAATCGCCCGTCATTGGCGACACGCTGACGCTGACCATTACGGTTCGCGCCGAACAGGGCGTCGAGCTGTTGATGCCCGAATTTGGCGAAGCGCTGGACCAGTTTGCCAAGTTGGATTTTGTGCCCAAACGAGAAATCTTGGCGGACGGCAGCATAGTGGAAACGCAAACGTATCGCTTGGAATCGCCGCTGTCTGGCAAGCATTCCATTCCGCCAATTCTGATTGAGTTTGTGGACAACCGGCCCGGCCAAGATCCGGCGCCGGAAGACCTGGACGCGTACGAATTGATGTTGCCTCGTTTAGATTTTGAAGTGGCATCTGTCACGCCGCAAAGCACCACAGCGGAACTAAAGCCGCCGCTGGGTGAATTAGAAATTCGACGGCCGATCTCCAAAAGCATCTGGCCGTGGATTTTGCTGATCGCCTTGGTCTTGGCTGCCGTTCCCATCGCGTGGTACTACTTGGCCAAAGCCAGACGCAAAGCCATTCGCCGCAGCGCTTACGACTTGGCCAAAGCTCGTTTGGACGCCCTACTGGCGAAGCCGCGTACGCCTGAAAATCTGGAACCTTTTTACGTGGAACTTTCCGGAATTGTCCGACGCTACTTGGAAGATCGGTTCGAACTTCGCGCGCCCGAATTGACCACGGAAGAGTTCTTGACGCGAGTGACCGGTTCGCCTGACTTGTCCGAAGAGCATCAAGTCCTGCTGCGTGAATTCCTTCGCACGGCCGACTTAGTCAAATTTGCCGGCATGAAACCCAACGAACAAGTCATCCAAAATTCCGTCCTCGCTGCGACAAGATTTTTGGACGAAACCGCCCAGAATTCACCCATGTTTGAAATCTTGGATGCGGAAGACGTGACGCTCGCCGAAGACAATGCCAACACGTTGTCACAGGAGGTGCGGCATGGGTGAATTGGAATTCCGAGCGTGGTGGATTATACCGCCGGGCATACTGCTGGCTGTGTTCGTATTTTGGCTAGCCGTGGCGTCAAAACAAACGGTCTACTATTCTTCGTTGCAAATCTTGAACAAGGCACCTCGGACGTGGCGCAGTCAGTTCGCATGGCTTCCAGCACTACTGATGGCCTTAGCTGTGGCCGCGTTGTCAGTCGCCTTGGCAGGACCGCGAACCGGCAAAGGGGAAACTCGAGTCAGTCGTGAAGGCATTGCCATCATGATGGTTATGGATCGTTCGGGTTCCATGCAAGCTCGAGACATGGTGGAAGAAGATTATTCGGTAGACCGATTGGCCGCCGTCAAAAATGTTTTCCAACAATTTGTCACCGGAGAAAGCCAAGTGGCGGGTGAAGGTCGCCCCGACGACATGATTGGCTTGATCACCTTCGCCGGTTACGCCGACAGCGTCTGTCCTTTGACATTGGATCATGTCAACCTAAACATGCTGGTCAAGCAACTGGAAATTGTGAATGACGAAATGGAAGACGGCACGGCCATTGGCGACGGCTTGGCGTTGGCGGTCGAACGCTTACGCAAATCGGAAAGCAAATCCAAAGTTGCCATTTTGCTGAGCGACGGAGAAGACAACGCCAGCGTGATTTCGCCCGAACAAGCCGCTAAGCTGGCCAAAGAGAACGACATCAAGGTTTACTGTATTGGAGTCGGCACGAACGGCGCCGCGCCGTTTCCCATGCAAGATCCATTTTCCGGACGGATTGTCTTGCGTCGAGTTCAAGTGAACATTGACGAAGCGACATTGAAAAAAATTGCCGCAACCACCGACGGCCAATATTTCCGAGCGACCGATTCCGAGGCCTTGGCCCAAATCTATGAACAGATTGACCAACTGGAGCGAACCAAAGTCACGGAAAGTCGTTATTTACAATACACAGAACATTATCAACCCGTGTTGCTAACAGGCATGCTGTTGGCCATAGCCGCCACGTTGCTGGGCAGCAGCCTGTTTCAACGACTCCCTTAACTTGCACTGCATCAAGCGGCGAATATTTGACACCTTGGTCATCGCCGGCGAATGTCAAGAAATCCAATTCAACTGCGTATGGTATCACTGTGATGTTGCTTCAAACCATGTTTGCACAACTCCATTTTGAATCGCCACAATGGGTCCACTCCCTCTGGTTGGCGCTGCTGGTCAGCGGTCTGTTGGTCTGGCTGGAACTGCGTCGACGTCAAGTTCTGGATCGCTTTTTGGCGTTCACCATGCAATCTCGGTTGGCTCGCCAACTGACGCCGTTGCGACGCTTCTTGGCGCTGGGCCTGTTCGCTGCGGCGTTGGTGTTGATGGTCGTTTCGCTGATGCGACCTCAGTTTGGTTTGACGTATCGAACCGTGCCGCAAGTTGGCGCGCAGATTATGATTTGTTTGGATGTGAGTCGTTCGATGTTGGCCGAAGACGCTAAGCCGAATCGGCTGGAACGAGCGAAAGCGGAAATCACCGATATGCTGAATCTGCTGGACGGGGAACAAGTCGGTTTGACCGCGTTCGCCGGTTCGGCCAGTGTGATCTGTCCCATGACCAGCGACTTTGGCTTTCTGAATCTGGTACTGAAAACTACTGGCGCCAACAGTGTCGGCATGGGCGGTACTCGTCTGGAAGAACCGATTCGCAAAGCGATGGACGGTTTTGGCGAAGCGGCCGATATTTCTCGAGTGATCATGCTGATTACCGATGGCGAAGACCTGGACAGCTTTCCACTGGACGCCGCCAAAGAGGCTGCGGAACGAGGCATCAAGATTATCACGATCGGTTTTGGTGACGAAACCGGGACGCAAATTCCCATTACCGACGCGCGAACCGGCGCCACGCAAGTGGTTTTGGATGAAACAGGCCAACCCGTTGTCAGCCGCTTGGATGGTGAACTGTTACGGCAAATCGCCTTGGAAACCGACGGCGCCTACGTGCCGGCGGGTACCGGTTCGCTGGATTTGGAATCGATTTATCAACAGCATATTGTGCCGCTGATGCGAGGGAGTTTGCCGTCGGGACAACAGCCGGTTCGCAATGAAGCGTTTGCCGTACCGTTGGGTTTGGCGCTGTTGCTGCTGTTGCTGTCGATTGCCATCGGCAGTGGTCTTGCCCTCCCGTTGCCTCGCCCAGACACCGTGGTCGCTTCGATCGTCATGTTGACGTTGTGTTTATTCGTCACCACTGACAAGACTTGGGCACAAGCAGTCGAACCGGATTCTTCGTCGACCTCGCAGAACGATACTGCGAATTCGGACGATACCGCCAATGACGATGCCCAGCAAACAGCGCCGGATTCGAATCAGGACAAACAAGATTCGTCGCCAGTGTTACAAGACCAGATTGATGCCATCCAGAATCCTCGTGAAGTTTACAACACCGGCCTTGCCCTGATGGACCAGGATTTGGATCAAGCGACTGCGTATCTGACGGCTGCTCGAGCGAAAGCGGGCACGGACGGAGAAGTCCGATATCGATCGGCTTACAATCTGGGCTGGGTGGACATCAAGCATGCCGACCGCTTACTGGCCAGCGAGCCGCAGCAGGCGTTAGAACATTTGCAGTTGGCGGCAGGCTGGTTTCGCAAGGCCATTCAGCTGCGCCCCGAAAACGAAGAAGCTCGGCATAATCTGGAAATCACTCTGCGACGCATTTTGGAGCTGACCGATTCGCTTCGCGCCAAAGAGGATCGCGATTTGGCGCAGCGGTTGGACCAAGCCATTGCCGCTGAACGCCAGCTGCTAAGTCAATCTGGTTCGCTGGTGGAACGTCTTTCCGCACCAGACACCGATCCCGATGCGGACGAATTTCGCCGAGACTTCCGGCAGCTGGCCGTAGACCAGCGCCAGATCTTGTCCGATGCGCAAGCTATTTTAGATACCGCTGATCAAGAGCATGTGGACTTGACC
>JAGQOZ010000507.1 GCA_020426955.1 Planctomycetales bacterium | reverse complement strand
GGTTCCTCCGGCCTTTGTCAGTCCTAACGTCTTCCAGATTTTGCAGGAACGATTTGACCTGAAGATTATCGAAGCGACTCCGCCTACGGAGCTTGTTCAGTTGGCGGTATAATCACCGCTCCATACTGGAACGGCGGCTATGAATTTCTTTGTCCTGCGGAGTACTATTGGAACAACGGCCCACGCTATGCAAACGATTGACGAACAACGATTGGAAGCCGATACGCAATATCGATATGATTACTTGGCCGAATTCATCGGTTTCACTCCGCAGGACGCCGCTACCATCCAAGCGTTTGCGCCGCACCTAGGACCGCGAATCGCGGAACTGGTGGAACGAATTTATTCAACGCTGTTGGAGTACGACGCGACCGCTCGTCACTTTGTGCCCAGACAGCACGGATTTGAAGGCCAAGTACCCGACGACATCAGCGATCTAAGCGAAAACCATGCTCAGATTCGGTTTCGCAAAGATCATTTGAACCGCTATTTTTTGCAACTCATAGGTCGTTCGTACGATAGCAAGATGGTTCAGTATTTGGACATGGTTGGCAAGATGCACACGCCCCAAGCGGGGAATAAGGCCATCGACGTACCGTTGGTGCAAATGAACGCCTTGATGGGACTCTTGTCTGACATCTTGCTGGACGTTATCGTGCAGTCACCTTTGGATGCAGCCGCAAAGACCAAAACGCTGCAAGCCTTTAATAAATTGCTCTGGATCCAAAACGACTTTATCAGTCGACACTACTGCGGTCAGCCTGTCGGAGAGTGATATTGGCTCGTTCGCGGCGTGTCGTTCTGATCGGAAGATGGTCCAGTAAATCAGGAAGTCTGTCATGAACGATAACAATCGAAATTCGTCCGACCAACCACTCGCAGATTTGGACGAATGGCAAGACGACGTCGAACGACGCTATCCCGAACCCCAAGATTTTAACCCGACCGATCCGAACAAAAAGAAAGATCAATTTCGCGACTACCGAGCCGACGTGCGGCCCAGCGTGAAAGAGTTCTATCGCTTGAATCACATTCGTCAAACGGTCGACTTCGTTCGCAGCAAACACGCCGAATACTTACCACCCAACAAACGAGAAATGAGCCTGTGGGAAGCCACGGAAGTTTTGGACACGCTGGTGGACGATAGTGATCCCGACACCAACGTGCCGCAGATTGAACATGCATTGCAAACGGCGGAATCCATCCGCGAACAAGGACACCCGCGTTGGTTCATCTTGACCGGCTTCATTCACGACATGGGAAAGATGTTGTGCGTCTTCGGCGAACCGCAATGGGCCGTGGTGGGTGACACCTTTCCGGTAGGATGCCGTTTTTCGGACAAGATTGTCTTTCCCGAATTCTTTGCAGACAATCCTGACAGCAAAGCGCCGGAATACCAAACGGAATGTGGCATCTATAGTCCCGGCTGCGGATTGGACAACGTGCTGATGTCATGGGGACATGACGAATACTTGTACCATGTCACCAAAGACTACTTACCGTTAGAAGCCCAGTACATGATCCGCTACCATTCGTTCTATCCGCTTCATCGCGAAGGGGCTTACCAACACCTATTGAACGAACAGGACAAAAAGATGCTGCCCTGGGTAAAAAAGTTCAATCCGTTTGATCTTTACACCAAAAGCCACCAGCGTCCCGACGTCCAGGCCCTGATGCCCTTCTACCAAGATTTGGTGGCGGAATTTCTTCCAGACAAGCTGAAATGGTAATGCATTTTGCCGCCTGGGCTTACACATGGACGTGGCGATCTTCGGCCGGATGATCAAATTCCGTTGACATTGCTGAACAATCGCGATAGCTTGAAGCGTCCGCAGTTTTCATTGCGGCCGCTTGTGCTCCCCCTGCCGACTTCCTCCGTCCATAGGAGCGTGAACCATGCTGTCAATTTATGGTCCGCCTGGTGGTAATTATTGTGATCGAATTTCTCGACGAGGCTTCTTGCACATTGGCGGTTTAGCTGCCGGCGCTGCCACACTTGGGATGGCCGACGTTCTTCGCGCCGAATCCCGTTCCAGTCACAAAGCCGTGATCAATATTTTCTTGGCCGGTGGTCCGCCTCATCAAGACATGTGGGATCTCAAGCCCGATGCGCCGTCGGAAATTCGAGGCGAATTTGAACCAATCTCCACCAACGTTTCTGGCATCCAAATTTGCGAAGTATTCCCGCAAATGGCCAAGATCATGGATCGTTGTGCCATTATTCGTTCCATTGTCGGCGCGTCCGGCGGGCACGACGCGTGGCAATGCATGACCGGTTGGACTCCTCGCGAATTGCAATTCCTAGGCGGACGGCCAAGTGTGGGTGCGGTGGCAACCAAAGTGCAAGGAGCCGTTGATCCGTCCGTGCCCGCATTTGTCGGTTTGGCCGAAAAGACACAACATGTGCCCTGGTCCGATCCCGGTTCGTCCGGCTTCTTGGGGCCAGCATACGCGTGTTTTCGTCCCGAAGGTGCCGGACTTGCCGATATGGTGTTGGACGGCATTAGCCCGGAACGACTAAATGATCGCCAACGTTTGCTGACCAGCTTCGATCGCATGCGCAGCGAACTGGATGCCAGCGGCATGATGGACGGGGTGGACACTTATACGCAACAAGCTTTCAACGTGTTGACCAGCAGCAAATTGCTGGAAGCACTGGATCTGTCCAAAGAAGATCCCAAAGTGCGAACTCGTTATGGTGACGGCAAGCCCTACAAGTTTCAATATGATGGTGCGCCCACCGTCAATGAACAGTTGTTGATTGCAAGGCGGTTGGTGGAAGCGGGTGTTCGTTGCGTGACGCTCAGCTACGGCCGCTGGGATAGTCACGGACAGAATTTTGATTTGGTTCGCGACCACGGTTCCAAACTGGATCAATGCCTGAGCGCGTTGATTGAAGATTTGGATGTACGAGGCATGTTGGACGACGTCACCGTTATTGCCTGGGGCGAATTCGGTCGAACTCCGAAGATCAACGAATCGGCCGGTCGCGACCATTGGCCCAACGTCAGTTGCGCCATCATGGCAGGCGGCGGCATGCGCACCGGACAAGTGATTGGCGCAACCAATCGACTCGGCGAATTCGCGCAGGAACGCCCCGTGCATTTCCAAGAAGTCATCGCCACGCTGTATCACAATCTGGGCATCGATCCTGGTTCGAAACCGATTGTCGATCAAGCAGGTCGTCCTCAACCTTTGGTCGAATACAATGCCATTGCCGAATTGATCTAAGCATGCAGCGCGTTCACAACGTATGCCGCTGTCTGCAACCTGGATTCGCCACGCCGCAAATTGCGCAACGGCATTTGGTTGGTTGATATTCTACTGCGAATCGAGTTGAACTAGAATCGCGCTCCAAGACGAACATAGAACCAATTGGCCCTGCATTTTAGAATGTCGACAACAAGGATCAAATCATGCGGCGATGGATCGCGATACTGCTAGCATCTAGCGTGATAGCTCCAACTACCGGATGCACTACGGTGCTTCGGTCGCTATTGAATTCTGCCATTGGCTCCGATGATACTCGGTCGGTACATGAACCAGGCATCTCCAAAGCGGAGCGAACACGGCGGGCTGAAGCAAAACACCTAAACGAAGTCACGTCAGATCCCGATTGGAATTGGTCGCCAACGCCCCGGTAGGGTCAGCATCGTTTGCTTGAAACGCTGCAGCTCGGCTGACACTAATAGCGACAATGTTGCAAGCCGAAGCGTGCGCTTTCCAATGAGCCTTCGCCTAACCCGCGATAGACGCCCGTTCGCAGTGTGCCACATACATGCCGATGATCCTATTCGCTTACGGACGAACATTGAATCGAGGTTGGCGGCTGCGAATCAATTCCGATTCATACGCGCGGCGAATCCGAACTTGTTTGGCCTTGGAATTCGCGTCGAAGGCATGAATTTCAATCTGAACGTTGTTCTGCGGACCGTGCGTGTTCAGATACGAAGCCAACGATTGTCGGTCCGATTCGTCTAAGTGCGTCGCCAAGCGTTCTCGCAGATCTTTGGCTTCACCCACATACAAATATCCGGTTTGGTCGCGAAAGATATAGATCCCTGGTTGCTGCGGAACGAGTGTCATGTCGGCTCGTAAATCTGCCAGCGAATGGACCGTGACCTTCCGTCCCCAATCGGCAATGCGAGTGACCAGTTCGGGACGCAGCTGCCTGGCCTTCCGCAAACCGAAGGCCGCCTTCCGCAGTAGATACGCGTCTACCTTGGGCGCAATCGCCGCCGCCGCTTGGTCAAAATCTTGGCGTAGTTGAGGATCACAAAGAATGCGGTCCGTAGAACAGCGATGCCGATCCTCCATCATCCGGGCCGCAATCTCTGCCGCATGCCGATACGTAGCCGAGTTGTCTCGGCGCCGCCGAGTGACCTTGGCGTCTGACAACGCGCCCGCTTTGCGAAGATTCAACAGGGTCCAATTGCAATCGAATTCCACAACGCTGGTATCCAGTTTACGGCAGTGCTGCAGGAAGGCTTGATTTCGATCGTCGTCTAGAATCACTTCATCGCTGCTCCAGCCATCATACGTGGCCAAGTACGCCGCCAAGACGATTTTCT
>JAGQOZ010000506.1 GCA_020426955.1 Planctomycetales bacterium | reverse complement strand
AGCCGCGTAGGGGCGATGCACCGCGGCAAGTTATGAATTTGTCTAAGCTCCGGCGACAAATCGCCTGGGAAGCTGCTCGGTTGATGTATTCGCGTCAAGAATCGGAGTATTACCGAGCGAAACAGAAGGCGGCTCGTCAAATCTGTCGCAGTTGGGTCAAGCCGGCTGACTTGCCCAGCAATGCTGAAATTCGAGACCAAATCCAACTGTTCGCTCGTCTGCACGAAGGGGACGCTCGATCAGAAAACCTCCAGCAAATGCGGATTGAAGGCCTGCGCATGCTGCGACTTTTGGCTCGCTTCAAGCCTCGTATTATCGGCAGTACACTCACCGGTTTTGTGCGCAAGGGTTCGGACATTGACATCCATGTTTTTTCCGACAGCATTGAAGCGGTTTGTGCTTTGCTGGAAGGCGAAGGCATGGTCTTTGACGTGGAACGCAAACGAGTGCGCAAGGATGGGGAAGAACGAATCTTCACGCATATTCATATTCAGGATCAATTCCCCATCGAATTGACAGTCTACGCGTCTAACTTGGCGCATTACGTATTCAAGAGTTCGGTTACGGGTAAGGCGATTGAACGAGCCAGCCTGGCCGAGTTTGAAGCGGTCTTGGAAACGGCCTACCCTGACATGGATTTGTCACAGGCGGTAGATGAAGCGGAAAATCGCATCGACCGTTTTCAATTGTATGAATCGCTGCTGCTGCCTCTGGAAAACGTCAAACAGCATCGCAAATATCATCCGGAAGGCGACGCGTTGTATCACAGTTTGCAGGTCTTTGATTTGGCTCGAGACGAACTGCCGTATGACGAAGAATTTCTCCTGGCCGCTTTGCTACATGATGTCGGCAAGGGCATTGACGCGGATGATCATGTATTGGCCGGATTGGAAGCGTTGGATGGTTTTATTTCAGAACGAACCGAATGGCTGATTCGTCACCACATGGATGCTCACAAGATTCACGACGGCACGTTGGGCGCGCGAGCCAAACGGCGGTTGCGCGAATCGGATTCGTACGAAGACTTGTTGCTTTTGTCCGAATGCGATCACGCGGGGCGCCAACCTGGCGTGCAAGCACCCGAATTAGATGAAGCGTTAGATTATCTGCGCGAATTGGCTCGCATGTGCGGCTAATTCAATAACGCGTTTTTGTCAGCGTTTCAACAGTGAAACTTGGTTGCCGACCACGGAGCATCCACAGTGTGAAGTTCTGCGGAAGAACTTTCCGCCAAGCGGTTTGCGACCCGTTTTGCGACGAGCTTGACCTGGATAAGATGATGCCAAAATGTACCGTCGGTTCGGTTTGGCCGTGCCGGCGTCAACAGTCGAAGGTCAAAGCTCAAGGAAAACGATAGATGGCGACGGAAGAAATTTTGCGACTCAATCAGCGGCTTCTGGAAACGGTTGCGGCGGGTGACTGGGCGGCCTATTCGCAGTTGTGCGATCCCAGTCTTAGCGCGTTCGAACCCGAAGCGGTGGGTAACTTGGTGGAAGGGATGGACTTTCACAAGTACTATTTCGATCTACCCAAATCGAATGTTCCCAAGAACACCACCATGGTTCGACCGCATGTGCGAATCATGGGCGACGTGGCCGTGGTTTCGTACATTCGTTTAGTTCAATATGTGGATGCCAATGGCGCGCCGCAAACCGGAAAAAGCGAAGAGACTCGGATCTGGCAACGCCAGCAAGATAGCTGGAAGCACGTCCATTTTCACCGTTCGGTGTGAAGCCAGCTTGAATAGGCAAGACGATTAGCGGCTTTGTCTCATTCCGACCTTGACTTCCAAGTGAAGCGTGAGGTATTACCCGAAGCCAACTGGCTGTTATCGGCCGTGGGTTACTTTCGACTTGAATCAAAAAATTCAAGTTGTAACAGGAGTTTCGGAGTTGGGAATGATGGGACGACGCCCTTTCGTCAGATGGATTGCCCTTATGGCATGCTGTGTGGCAGTCTGCGCGAACGCGTCAACACTGTCAGCGCAGGGATTCGTCCCCAATGTTCCACCCGGTTCCGGAGTTTCGCTCAACGGGATCACGCCTTTCGATCCGTATGCGGCTGACCCTGGTTTGCCACCGCCCATTGGCTACAATCCTGCCGTTGGTCCGGTTCCGCCCAGCGGAGGGCTAGGAACGTTGCCGCCTGCCGTTGGTGGGTATCCGCCTACAGGAAATTTTGATCCATCCATCTTTACCAATCCCGCGCCCGGTTATACGCCGCCACCTGGCTACGCTCCGCCTTCCGGTTACAATCCGCCGTCCGGCTACGTGCCTCCGTCTACCAGCGGCGGGACAGGCTGGCCATATCAAAACCCCAACGGTGGTTATGGGAATCAGATTGGCTGGCAATTGGGAGGCCTGTATGCCGGTTTCCAAGCCGCCATCCTGCAGCCTCGTTTGGGCGCCTTCAAAATGGATTTTGTCGACCCGAATGTGATTGGCGGCGCAGGTATCCATGACGTAACGGCAGACCCAGATCACGGGCTGACGTTTTCGCCCCGAGTGATCGTGGGATTCGAAGGATCCGGTGGACTCGGCTTTCGAGCTCGCTGGTGGCGATTCAGCGACGATTCCGGCGGGACCGCTCGACTTCGTGACAACACCGGAACTGTGATCGGCGGAACTTCGCTTACATCGTCGTTGGAACTGACCACGCTGGATTTAGAACTGACACAAAGTGGTCGCTTTCAGAATTGGGAATTGATGATGTCCGGCGGAGTGCGATACGTGCCCTTGGACTATTCTGTGCGAACCAATTGGACGGATGTCGGCGGCGACAAAAGCCTGATGGCGTCCAGCGATTTTGACGGTGTCGGTCCCACCTTGGGCATCACGGCATTGCGTAGTTTGCGCTACTGGGAAGGCTTGACGTTTTCCTTTAACTCTCGGTTCTCGTTTCTGTTTGGCGAAAGTGAGATTCTGCAGCAAAGCACGGGGCTGGCGGGCGCCGCAGCGGGCCAACAGTTGATTCTGAATGTGGACGATGTCATGCCGGTCTGGGAGTTACAGATCGGAGCCCTGTGGACTCGTCGACTGCAGAACGGCGCATCGATCTACCTGGGTGGATTCTTTGAAGCCCAGCTCTGGGAATTCCTGGGCCCCAGCGAATTTACTTCGGATTTGGGATTCTGGGGTCCAACGCTGGCCGTCGGGATTGCTCGGTAAGTTCCAATTTCCTTCGAGTCCCTTCGAAAAAAATGGGCATTTGTCTCCGGCGGGCGGGTTGTGCGGGCGGCGAGTCGATTCGCAAGAATGGCCGCATTTGCCGCTTGTTTGACACGAAAATTTACGGGGCGATGGGTCCAGTTGGCCTGCGGTGCCTAACCATTTTTCCGAACCGCATGTTCCGCCGGTTCGAATTGTCGACATGCCGTCGGATTGAAGATGCATCATCATGTTAATGACAATTCATTGTCGCAGCTTGTTAACCTGCAATCATGGGACTCGGGCCATGCAGCTGGACTGATTTGTGATATGCTTCAGCGTGTAGGCCAAATCGGATCGAGACGGCATTGGAATCTTCGTTTGGCTGTTTGTTTTCTGTACCGCTGACTTGTGTGCAATTGCCCCTATGACATCTGCTGATTTTCCTGACGAAACGGCGTCCTTTGCTTTTTCGACCTTCTTTGGCAGCAGCAAAGAGGGGGCGGTTGTCTTAGATTTGAACGGCGAAGTACTGGACGTCAATGCGGCGGTATTGCATCTGATCAAACTGGATCGCGCACAGGTTATCGGGCAACGTTTTGACCGCTTGATAGATGTCGATTTAGGGGATTCGCTACCTCAGATTTTGCAGTCGTTTGCTCAGGCGTCTCAGCCTGGTCCGCTAGATTTGAGTCTTCCCTTTGCCGGACAGGAATTGGCAGCGCAATTGCGAGTGATCGAATATGCGAATGCCGGAGCGTTGTTGTTGACCATTCATGCACCGCTGTCGGTTGCAGACGTCTCGTTGTCCGCCGAAGGCGCGTTGGGTCAGTTGTCCATTTTGTCGCCCGAATCGGACGTGCGCGGCGGAAGAATTCCCTTGGATTTGGGCGTGTCGGAGTGTCCGCTGAGTTTAAACGGTTGGCCTGCACGATTAGATCTCAACGGCCGGCAGACACTGTCCGCCGCGCCGCGTCGTTCGTTGGTGCGGTCCTATTCGGGAGATCGCCAGGCGTGGTTGGCTCTGATTGAAGAAGAGGATCGCGAGCGGATTCGCAAGGCAACTTCGCAACTGCTTGCCGGCGAAGTGACCACGGTACAGGAAACCTATCGCGTAGTTTGCAATACGCCGCAGGAAACGTTTTACGTCCAGGAAACACTGACGGCGGTGCGCCATCCGGATGGCTCGCTGGACCATTGGGCAGGAACGTTGCTGGACGTCACGCCGCTGTATCGATCGCGAGACCGTTTGGTTCGGTACCAACATTTTGCGGAACGGATTTTGGACGCCGTTCCGTTTTTGGTGTTCTTGTTCGACTTTCAAAATGCCCGAGTTCCCTTTGCCAGTCATCAGTCTACGGAGCTGCTGGGAATTACACCGGAAGAGATGCGAAGCCGCAGTCAGGAGTTCATTTTGCGGCATCTG
>JAGQOZ010000505.1 GCA_020426955.1 Planctomycetales bacterium | reverse complement strand
GAACCGAGGACTTTCCAGTTCGAATAAACCTTGGCCTCGATCCTGTTGCCGAGCGCTTTCAATAAATTCGTTGATGGTATAGCGTTGATCTGCGGTCATGATGACTCCGTTTCATACAGTTCCGGAAAGATATCTTGGGACAGTCCCTGGCGTTTGATGTGATTTCTCATCTTGGCCAAGAAGTCGAATTTGTAATTGGCCACTTGCTGTTCTGTCAGGTCCAACAGTTCGGCCACTTTCTTATTCGCTCGACCTCGGACGAACAACAATTCAATGCATTTGATTTTGGTCCAGTCAGCTCGTTGCTTCCAATGCTCGAATTGGCTTTGCAGAGCTTCCGACAGCGCTTGTTCTTCCAAGTTTTTTCGTTCGCCGCTACGAGCGATACTGCTGGCAGGTCGGGCCTGTCCGGGAATCTGCCATTCGCCGTCGTCGCTACCGGACGCCGATGATAATGGAATGGTCGGCCGCCGACCTTCTTTGCGTAAATGATCGGTCAGCTTGTGTGCGCAAATGGTGAACAGGTAACTTTCCAACGGGCGACTACCATCGTAGTTGGGCAGGCTATTCAGAAACCCGATGAAAGCTTCTTGCACCACGTCTTCACTCACTTCACGACGGCGCAAACGACTTTCGGCAAAGGCCAGCAAGCGACCTTCGTAGCGCGCAATCAGATCGCTCCACGCATCAGAATCTCCTTCGCGAATGCGATCAATCAGCACAGTATCAGGTTGGTTTTCGGCAGACATGACTTGGCAAGTTAAGGGTGCAAAGCAAAAGATCCAGGACCAACCGGCGCACAAAAATGCGAAAATTGTCCGGCCAGTCTGATCCTTAGTATCGCGTGATTCGAACTTGACTTCAATCGCTGGCCAAGTCGAGTCAAACCAGAAAGACGTGAATTTCACGATGAATCCAAGTCGACATCCGTCAAAACCAAGTCGAATACGACCCAAAATGGTTCGTCCGCCGTTGAATGAATCTGCTGCTTCCAGACGTACACGGTGGCGCGTTCGTCCCGGACGTCGCGAACCAACACGCAGGCGAGTCTGCCACCAGACGTGCTTACGCATCTAAGATCACCACGCGAGGGCCGCCCCTCCGAGGCTGTCTTTCATCCGGATGATTCGTAACCGCTGTGGCCGGTTGTCGCTATCGTCGCATTGGTTCGAACGTGATTTTACAGCTCGGGTAAAGGCGACCGCAGTTCGTTGTACGCCGTTGGGCTGATCATGGTCCAGCGCCATGGTCAATTATGCAAAATGGCGAATCTAACTTTGCGGCTTTTCTTCTTGGCGATTGTCGATCGAAAGGCGGGATGGGCGATTTCTGCACAATCCTCTAGAATGCCAATTTGCAGGTCCATTCGGCTCTTGGGCAGTCTTGCCGCCGCCGCACATTTATGGTTTCACCGAGGTCTATTATGCTGCTAGCACCTTGTTCGCAGGGGCGATTTTGTCGCAATGCGTTTCTGGTTCTTGTCTTAGCGCTGCTGCTGAGTTTCGTCGGTTGCCGAGGCGATTCTGCGAATGATTCGTCCGATTCGTCTTCGAGCGACACCACCAGTTCCAGCTCGGCCGACCAGGTTGACGCAGTTGAAGATATTCCCATTCCTTCGCTCGATGCCGACGGCCTGTTCCAATTCATGGTCAACCTGGATAAGGACCCGTTGCCGCCCGAACCGGACGAACGCAGCAAGGTGGTACGGCAGCGTTGCCGAGCGCGTGTGTTTGCTTCGGACAAAATTTTACAGGAAGACATTCCACCCGAATCCAAGACATCTGCGGTTCGCATGAAATTGGACGCATTGCGGACACTTTCTATTGTGGAACCGGACGGGCTGGGAAAGCAGTTTGAAACGTACAGCCAGCAATTGATTGACGGCAACGATCCCCTGTTGGCTCGGTTGGCCAAAGCCGTGCAGTTTCAATCGCGAGTGAACGATTACGTGTCATACCGAAAAGACGAACCCGACCAGTTGCTACAAGATTTAGATCAGCTGCTGTCCGAAAAAGAGGCCGGTCCAATGGTCTTTGAAGCCGCTCGCGAATCGTCCAAATGGCTGTTTCCAGGCGAAGCCGACGACGACGAAACGTTTCATAAACGCATTCTGCTGCAGGCCAAATTCTTACGCCGTATCGGCAATCGCTATCTCAAGCACGAAAACTCGGATCTGGCAGAAGAGGCAATTACCGTGCTGGTTCAAGCGGACGCGTTGGAACTTTCGGCGCTCAGCGACCACGTCTTAGCCGGAAAACCCGACGCCGACCAAAAGCTCGGTTCGTTCCTGAATGAACTATTGTCCAAGAAGCCGCCGCAACCCGAATCGATCGAACTGGCTATTCAAACCGCGCAGCGGATGGAGTACGAAGGCCAATTTCGTTTGGCGTTGCAAATCTATCAACTAACGGTAAAGCGAGCGGCCGAAAACAACTTGGAGACGGAAACGGTAGACTTGGAACGAGTGCTGGAGAACGCCAAGAAGAGGCTGACCATCCTGGGCGAAGAATTCAAAATCCAAGGCGTCCAGATTGACGGCAGCAAGTTTGATTGGGCTGAATATCGAGGCAAACATGTGATTGTTTTCTTCTGGGCCAGCTGGTTCGAGCACTGGGATGAAGAAGTCCAAAACATCACCGCGCAAGTGAGTGCGATTGGCCAAGATCGCTTAGCTGTGGTCACGGTTAACTTGGACGACGACAAAGAAACGGCCAAGACATTTTTGCAGGAACACATAATCAACTGGCCTGTGGTTGTCAGTCCCGACCCGAGTTTGGTTGGCCTGGAAAGCCCCATGGCCACTCGCTACGGAGTAGAAGCCATTCCGTTCATGGTGCTGATTTCGCCTGAAGGCAAGGTTCTGGACATTCATGTCTTTGGTCGCCGACTGAGCGAATCGCTCGAAAAGGCACTGAACGCCGCCACGTCCTCGGTGCTGCACCCTGATGGATTGCGAATGGTGGCGTTTCAAACTTCGGAATCGCCAGTCGACGCGGAAGCAAATTCCATCGAATCGGACTCGGCCGTCAACGACGCTATTAGGAATCGCAATCCGTATGCTCCACCCGCCGGTTTGTCTGCGTTTGAATTATTGGAGTTCATTTGGGATATGCAGGAAAAGCCCAAGAGCATCCAGCAACGACCCGGCTTTACGGACGGTATTGTCACCGCCGCCAACCAGATTTTGGATTCGGATGCGACGGCCAAGCAAAAGCAGGAAGCGACGCTGGCCATCCTAAAGTTTCGCCACCAAGACGCGTTGGCCAACGTCAATGGCGCGGAATCCAAGTTGCAAACAGCTATTCAGCGTTTTGCTGCGGACAAGAATGCCAAAGTCCAAAATGAAATTCAGTTCTTGCAATTAGAACAACGAACTCTTGATACCAACGATTTGGACGACGCGGACCGCCAGAAACTTCTGGAACAAGTTGCGAACTTTGCAAAGGATCATTCGCTGGGCGAACGCCATTTACGCTTAGCGTCCAACACCGTAGCCACCATCAATCGATTTGCATCTTCAGAAGTTCGCGAACCGTGGTTCGAACAGTTTGGTGAACTGTTTGCCGCCAGCGAACACCGCGTGTTGGCTCGCTATGGCAAGCGCATCGCCGCCCAAGAATCTTCGTCCGAGATTGTGGGTCAACCGTTCGAATTGGCCGGAGTAACAGTGGCCGGACTGCCGTTTGATGCCCAGGAATACCGTGAACACTATGTGGTGGTCGACTTCTGGGCCACGTGGTGCGGGCCGTGTGTCCGAGCAATCCCGGAACTCAAGTCGTTGCACGAAACCTTCGCGGAACAGGGTGTCAAAGTGGTTGGCGTGAGTCTGGACGAAGATTTGGAAGCGCTTGGCAAGTTCCTGGAAAAGGAAAACCTGCCTTGGACCATTGTGGCAGGCAAAGGCACGGAGGACGCTGCCAAGAAATACAAAGTGTCAGGAATTCCAACCCTGATTCTCGTTTCGCCGGAAGGCAAGATTGAAGCCGTATCTCATTCGGTCGGCGACATCAAAGCGGCTTTGACCGAAAAATTCACTGCAGAAACTGCCGAACTCGAAGGCGCGTAGTGGCCTACGTTTGAAATTGTGCCGTGCGATTTTTCGGCGGAATTTCCTAGCCCGAAGCGTCAGTTTTGAAGTTGCGCATTCGCGTTTTCTGTCCCGATTTTCTTAGCCCGAAGCGTTAGAGCGTTAGCGAGGGGACTGCAGAAGCACTCCGTTTTTTCCCTCACTTACGTGTCGGGCTAGGAAAAGACGTGGCTTCGGGTTCTGAAAACGCGGAGTTGCAGAATCATTACGCACCAACGTCTTGGCTGATTGCGTTGCCAATCCGCTTCTAGATCAATTCGTGAATGGG
Source organism: Planctomycetales bacterium (assembly GCA_020426955.1). Taxonomy (GTDB): domain Bacteria; phylum Planctomycetota; class Planctomycetia; order Pirellulales; family Pirellulaceae; genus JAGQOZ01. The sequence goes on along the minus strand of JAGQOZ010000505.1, from coordinate 216 downwards.
CTGAACGCCGGAATCGAGCAAGAACTGAGGTCGACCGTTTAGGTCTTCTACCGTGGTCACCTGAGTATTGATGCCGACATTGTGGTACAACGTGGCAAAGACTTCCTGAAAGGTAACGGGGCGGTCTTGAGCGTGTTCGCCCAGCCGATTGGTAGAACCGATCACTTGACCGGTCTTCATCCCGCCACCGGCTAACAAGGCAAACGAAACCGCCGG
>JAGQOZ010000504.1 GCA_020426955.1 Planctomycetales bacterium | reverse complement strand
TGGAGCGGCGAATGTGATTCCTGGTCAATTCGGACGGTATCGACCAACGGTCCAGGCCGCTACCAGGTCAGCTGTGTTGAATTCGCCATCACAATTCCAGTCGCCACGTGACCACGTCGAATTCTGGGATCGTTGGTCTTCGTATTCGCCGGCCCTAAAGACGATCACCAAGTCGGCCGAGTTAAATCGTCCGTCCAAGTTCACATCGCCCAGTGACGTTCGCAGGATGGAACCGAGTAGAAATTCCAGATCTTGGTCCGTCAGCGCATCATCGTGATCAAAGTCATACTGGAACAAATAGCGTGAACTGCGGATGGAGCTGCACAGCAGATCGACATCGTTCACTCGCATGGCGTCAAATGTTCCGGGGCTACCACCTAAACGATCACTGCTGCGCCACGAAGATGCGTCATTCGCGTCCATCTGCAGGCCCAAAAGCTCCATCGAACTCCCCTTGCCGTCGGCGGCGTCCAGCCATTGCGGGTGGTCGTCGTAGGTCAACGATTGGATCGCGTTGCCGTTCGGACCGGTCAGAAAGATGGTGTCGCCGCTATTCGACAAACCGCCCGCATAGGACGCGTCAACGTCTCCATCCGTGCCAATGGCCAGTGAAATCGAATCGCCGTAACGCGAAATAAATGCCGAACGATTGCGAGGCACCACCAGCTGTTCGCCTGGCTGCAACGTCTGAGCGCCAAATTCGAATCGCACGCCTCGACCAAATCGAATTTCCAACTTCACGCCCTGTAGGTCAATTGTCTGGTCACTGATGTTCGTCAGTTCGATAAATTCAAATTGGTCTTCGTCCTCAGACAATTCACCCAGTTGTGGTCGAGCGGCATGCGGATGGAAATTGATTTCGCTGATGCGAAGATTGTCGGCGTCGGCCGGATTCGCATCAACGGTGAAGGTCGCTTCGTTGATCGCCGACCATCCCGCGGGCAAAAGACTGCGAACTCGAACGGTCACCCGGCGATCGATCATCACCGCACCGGCGCGAAACGCGTTCGCCGCCACAGTGCCGTCGACAGATCGCGGATCCGATCCGTCGAGCGTGTAATAAACAACAGCGTCCGACCCGGCGTCCAAGAATTGGAGTTCCGAACCACGCTCAGTGCGTCCCGGTGCTAATGAAAACTTGGGCGCCGGACGATACAAATCATTCGCCACTAGCTGATCGACAAATGCTGTGTGTAACTGGGGAATGCTACTTAGGACAGTGTCGACCGAGACCTGCCAATCCTCGTCACGAGTGTACAAATTGAACGGCGTGACGCCTCCCCAAACCGCCATGTCGCCCCACCGAGCTGTTTCGGCCACAACGGCATCAAACACGTAATCGGCATGGGCGGCGTAGATCCTGGCAGGCAAATTATAATCGGGATGGCTTGGATCCCACGTTGGCGCTTCCGGATTTACGTACAAAGCGCCGCCGGGAGCGAGCAACCTTTGCATGTTGTCGCTGAATCGCAATCGAAACGCATCGCTGGTTAGCAATGGCGGCAAGATTGTCGCGATGCCGCGGTCAAGGCTGAACAAGTCAATCGGATCCAGACTAAATCCATCACGCGGGTCCGCACCGAATGTGTATTCCGCGTCCCAGACGATAAACTGAAAACCGTCGCTATCGGGCCCTCGCTTTCGGTAGGCGAAATAGTTATTGCTTGGCCAGTCTGCATTGCGAACGAACGTGTTGACGGCGATGTAGCGAATATAGTTGTCGACGTCCAACAGCGTTTCCAGATTCGAGTCATGTGAGCCGTCCGGCCGCCGTCCCAAGAGTTGCATGAGTAATGCGGCTTTTTCTTCCTGATTTGTCACGCTGCCAATCCGTTCTGCCAAGTCGACGACCTGGTCCCATGCATTTAGATTGCCATTGGACGCAACCGTATTGAGCCCATCAGGTTGTGATTCCGCAGTAATGACGTCATAGTCTTCCTTGTTACCGCCGTGTCGGTTGACCGCAAATTGAGCGTCCACACGTTCCATCAGGTTGTACAGCCCCCAATAGAGCCCGTTCACATACAAATGCACGAAGGAGCCATACGGGTTGGCGGTACCGGCTGCGTCCGCTATCTGCCGAACCGTCAAATCGCGAATGTAGTTATATCCGCCGCTATACTCGGTGCTACTCGATCGCAGCACTAATGAATCAAAGGCACGCGGTCCATCTTGGCCAAAGACCGGAACCTCCAATTTGGAAACGCCATATTCGGCACGAAACAGCAACCGGAGCGACTGTTTATTGAGATAGCGAGATAGATTCCCGTGAAGACGTACGCCGGCATCAATCTGAAACGACTGTAGATGATGGTCGGCCGGATTGCCTGGTACAAACAGTTCCGCCGACGTGGCACGTTCCCATCGCGGACCTTCACGGTGCGGATTTGACAGAATACCATTGTCCCCGAACCAATCGTCTACGGGCATGGTCAGTGACATCGACGGGATGGAAAGCAAGTCGTCACGAACTGTAGCTGCATATTTGCCGCCAAACAGATCGACACCAACGCCACCAATTACCTCGGGATCCATTTCATAGTCGGGCCAGTAGGCAGGAAATCCACCAGCGACCGCAGATTCATTCGATTGATGCACAATGTCGTCGAAAAAAAGATACGTTGCGGTCGTCACGTGGTGGCCGTAGATACCGTCTTCCACCGCAACCGCGCGTACATTCGTCGTACCGTCCACTAAGATCGGAACGGTATAGTCTATACCATTTTCCGAAGTGGGTACGCTGCCGTCGGTCGTGTAGCGAATCGTCGCGCCCGCGTTGGCTTGCATCGTCAAGAAGAATGGTTCGTCAAAGTAGCCAGTCGCTTGATCAAATACGACCATTCCGTCATACGTTTCCACCGGATCGACTTTTGGCGTTCGATTTCGCTGTCCCGGTGTGGCAGCCGTCAGGTACGCTGGCACTTCGTCAACCGGTTGCACGCCCGTGAGTCGCACGTCCAAGAGAAAATCATCCAGATCATTCGCTGCGTTCAACCCATGAACCGCCAAAACATGCGAACCTGCTTCGAAATCACTCGCCGAGAACACAAATTCGTCAAAGCGTTCACCATTCGATTCGTCCTGGCGAACCGTCGTAGCGACCGAATCCCACTGCAAGTTCTCGGGCGCGTTGGCTGCCGCAACGGGTTGCCCGTCGATGTAAGCAGCAAACCCATCGTCATAGCGAATCTGCAACACCAGATCGTCCAGCGGCAGATCGATCGGCTGGTCAAATATGCTGCGAGACAAAACGCCGTTCCAACGCTGCCCATTGATTCGCAGATTGTCGACCGCAATCGCTGAATCCCAGTCCAGATCATTCGCTTGGGCGACGCCCACCACAATTGCATAGGTTCCGCCTTCGTCAAAATGATGCAAGAAGGTTTGCATCGCTGTACGCCGAGCGAACTCGCCATGCGTCGATATCATGGTGGTAGACGTCACATCGGCCAGCAACACGGGAGCCATCATGTCACTTACATACGCAAAGGCAAAATCTCCTTCGCGAAGATCATTGGTCAGATAACTCCAGTCAAACGCTATCGACGTGTTGGCGTCCACGGTCACGTCGTACGCCACCGCGGCTGCTCGCATCACTTCCGATCCGTTCACTTCATTCAGCGAATTGCGAGGCAACCCAACGGAAAATTCGACCGCCGATCTGCCCGCCGCACTGGCTCGTGTGGTGATTAACGCCATCTGCTGTCCATCCGTCGGCACAACGCCGGACGCTTCGTTTACCAGCGAAACAGGACCGCGACTCCGCCATGGACTCCATGCGTCAGATTCAAAGCTACCGTTGGCCACTTGGTAACCATATTCCAATGGCGAGTTAAATTCGCTCCATTCGCCATCGTCAAACGCGGCGTCGATCCAATCGGTCGGAGTCGATGCGTTGGGAATCTGATACAAAAAATCCGCACCGTCAGCGATCAGCGGCACTTCCCATTCGGCAAAGCCGTACGACACATCAGGCGACTGAACTGGATAGGCCGGCGAAAACTCGAACGCCGCCGTTCGGTCCGGTTTGATCAATGCCAAGTATTCGCCGTCGGAAGCGAGCCGAAAATTGGTGTGCAGTTCTGCCTGCGGGTCCGTCCGATTTCGACCGGAAGCGAAGATCACTTTTCGTTCGCCCGCCTCCAGTGTGATGTCGGGCAGTGTCCATTTGCTAAGATCGAATTCCGAATCGGTGAGCGACCACCCCTCTAAATCGACTTCCGCAGCGGTTGGATTGTGCAATTCAATCCAATCGAAAAACTGACCGTCCAAGTCCGCAAGAGTCGAATTGATATTCGCCATGAATTCGCTGATATAGACCGTATCAAACGCCAGCACGATTCGCGGTGCCAGTGATTCGCACCGGTAGACCGAACGTCGCTTCAGCCGTTTTACTTTCATGGTACCACCTTCTCAAAGGGCGATTCTTTCTTCGAACCATCCTAGCCCGAAACGTCAATTTAAGGGCGAGCTTTTTCCATCCCGATACGTCAATCTAAGGTTGTGCTTTTTCATAGCCCGAAATGTCAATTCAAGGGCGCGCTTTTTCCTATCCCGATACGTCAATCTAAGGGCACG
>JAGQOZ010000503.1 GCA_020426955.1 Planctomycetales bacterium | reverse complement strand
TACGGCATTCACTGGGCATGGAAGAAGAAGCGGTTGCTGTAGAAGCGGCGGTGGAAAACGTCTTGGATGCCGGGCATCGGACTGCGGATATTGCTGCCGGAAAATCGGCAATATCCACGTCCGAAATGGGCGCCAAGGTGTTGGAGCAATTGGCGTAGAATTCGCCTCGATGTTCGAAATTCGCCGGCCCATGTTTATTCGGTACTGCTGTCCTTGGCAATCATCGCGTCGGTCAGAAATTGGAATCCGCTTTCGACCGATTCGCCCGTCTTGGCGCTGGTTTGTAAAACGTGCCACCCCTTTTTTTCAAACATAGCCAAATGGTCGGACGTCACTTGCCATTTGGATTGCAGGTCGCACTTGTTGGCAAACACTACAAACGGAACATCGTCCAAGACCGCTATCGCTCGTTCGTGCATCTCCATAACCGATTCAATGGTTTCAATCCGAGTGCCATCGAAGACCAGGATGACGCCTGCCGAACCGCGGATATAGTTGTCGCGAACGCGTTGGAACAAATCGTCTCCGTGAATGTCCCACACCAGCAGTTCTACTGCCTGATCACCCACCGTCATGGACTTCTTGTCGACGCGAACTCCGACGGTCGACAAATATTCATCCGAAAAAATGCCTTTGACAAACTGACCGACGAGGCTTGTTTTCCCGACAGCGAACGAACCGAGTAGACAGATTTTCTTTTGGATCATGGCTTGGTCAAAATTCGTTCCAGCTTAGTCTCGAGCCGCACGCTGGGTGTTTTCTGAACCAGCGGCTCGTCTTGTTGCTGCGGCACCGTAATGCGAACCGTGGTATCGTCCAACTTCGTTCGCAGCATCTGAGCCGTATTGTTCGCTCGGTTCTGAGCTAACGTTAATGCCTCAGGTCGAAACGGGGCAGAAGCCGAAGTATAGCCGACGACGCGGATCGTTACGATACAGTCCAAACCAGTTGCAATGCGTTCCAACGCTTGAATTCGGCGCACGATCTGGTCGACTTGGTCCGACGTCGCGTCTGAAAACTCTGTCTTATCAGGCTGGAATACTATCACCTCTTGATTCAAAGCTTCCAGAATTCGCTGTGCATACGCTTGGTCCAGATCCATCAAGTTGTCGGTTTCCCAGCGGCTGACGCCCATAATATCCAACTGCTGCAGGCGACGTATCCACGCATGCCGAGCCTCGCCGGCGACTTGCAGCACGCCAGATGCAAAAGCAATCGTCACGCCGTCTGGTGGCTGGAGGACTTCGTTTGCTCGCTTTAAGACCAAATCAGGCTCGGTGGAATAAAACGGCGTCCAATGTTGTTCCAATGGTAGCGGCAAATCCAGTTCAGGCGATGCAGCTTCCACAGTGCGAGCCAACGGATCGCGAAGTCCGACAATTCGATACACTCCGTCAACTCGTCGTGCTTCTGAAAGAACGATCCCCGGTTCGTGACGAAGCGATTCGACCAAAGCCTGAAAGTTGGCATCCGCATTCTTTAGTTCGCTGCGATCGACGGGCGAAACACCGGCCGCGCGAAGCAACGTTTCGCAAGAAGCAATCCAATCGGCAGGGGCGGTTCCCGTTAATCTCCAGCCGTCTGATTCGTACTGAAGTTGAACGCCTTCCGGCAAGGCCAGTCGTCGCAATGTTCTTTGCTGGGCCAATGATGTGTCGAGCGATTCGTAGGGCTGCCAATCGGCTGTCACGCCATTCGGATCGATTCCCGCTTCTGCCAAAAGTTCGGCAAATCCCAAAGCCAATGGATCTCGCAAGCCTTTGATTACATATTGGCCTTCGTCCAAAACGTCGGAGTGCACCACCACATAGCCGGGCGTTTGCCCCAATTGCTTCAAAAAATCAAGCCATGTCCTGTCCGAGTTTTTCAATTCGGTCCAATCCACTTTCCACTGTTGACCAAGCGATTCGGACTGGCGTTGTGCTTTGCGAACCCAAGGATCCGGCGCTGTTCCGGACAGGTGAACGGTGTTGCCGTCCAACTTGATTTGAGCGGTTGAAGGAGGAGAAAAGTATTCGCGAATATACCGATCTCGATACCAATCCAAGCATTGCACGCTGCCCCAACCAATTCCTGCCAACGCCAACAAAATCAGGCAAGGCGTCAGCACATAGGGAACGAATTTGGATTTCGATTTTCGCTGAGCGAACTCGGACGAAAGGCAATTGGCCAAGTGTGGTTCTGTTTCTTGAAACGGTGCTGCGTCCCCTTTGAATTTGGACAACGCGCCGCCAAAGCGATGGTGGATTTGATCCAGAGATTCTTGCAGACGCTCGCGATAGCTTTCCGGAGCGTGGCCGTAGATGGATGCAGCTAAATACGCTTTGCGCCCCTTTTCTACCCAGACCGTTCGGTCACCGCAGTCCATTTTTTCCAGGTCTTCACCTGCGCCAAACGAGTCTTGTACAAACGATTCGATGGCGGTCAGCATGCCGGAAACCAGATTCGGATCGGCGGCGGTGGACGTTTGGTTGGCCAAATGATGGAGCAACAGCCCGGTTTCACCGTGAATCAAGAAGACATGATCTACTTCGTAGACTAGGGTGTGCAGCAGGACTACTTGCGCAAAACTCGTTCCGGTTCGCCATGCTTCCCACCGCCACTGCAGACCACGCAACGAAAAACTATCCTCCAGCGTTCGGTTGAAGGTTTGCATCATGGAACGCATCGCCTGCGAGATCGCTCGGCGAATGGCTGGACCGATAATGGGCGAAACGGCATCGACCAGTGGTTGCGGATCTTGTTGGACCGATTCGCGAATCGCGGCAGAAACCGTCGGGCCAAGCGCTTCGGCCAGCGGCTTTTGTTCGGACGAACGAATCGCTTGTGGCAAGATTTTGCCGACGGCCACATCATCAACAGGTCGATCCAGTCGATTCGCTAGATCATCCAATCGCTGTCGGTCATCCGACAGTAAAATTTCCTGCAGACGCACAAACGGATTGTTGTCGTTGTTCGAATCTGCCGAGTGAGTGGGTGAGTTGCCAGACATGAAGGAGACTGCGGGGCACGAGGGTTGGCGTTGAAAATCATGGCTCGTCTGACATTTGATCGGCCAGCGAATGCAGTATGTCGCGCAGCGACTGTCGGTCCACTTTACGCTTGTCCAAAGTGTCGGAACGCTGATGGAAGTCGCGGACCATTTGGTCACAACGCAGTGTCAAATCGTGGGAAAGCTGTCGAAGCCGCACGTCCATTTCTTCTCGCAACGCCGATTCCGATGCCTTGATCTGTTGATCCAATTGTTCGAACTTCGCTTGTAGATCTCGCGAAACTTCTTCTAACCGTTCTGCATGAGATTCCAGGTCGGTTTGTCGCTGAGTTGCTTCGGCGGTAATGCGTTCGGCGGTCTTTGCCAATTCCTGGCGAAGTCCCCACTCTAATCCTTCGAAACGACGCTGCACGTCGTCGCGATATTGCTGAAAATGGTGGTCTACTTCGCCGAATTTCGCGGAGATCTCTTTGGCTTGGACGCCAAACAGGATTTCGCGGACTTGATCTAAACTTGATTGCTGGTCAGATGACATATTCTTTGCCCTGTCACTCGTTCTGGTCCTACGCATTCCGTTGCATGACTCGCCTTAATTCGTGAATTAGTTCGTCTGGTTCGAATGGCTTTGCCACAAAACCATCGGCACCTGCTTGGATCAGTGATTCCTTAAACGACGGCAGTGCGTATGCAGTCAGCATGACGATGGGCAATCGTTGCTTGGAATCCTGCTCGATCGCTCGAACTCGTTTTACCACTTCATCACCGCTGATTTTTGGCAACTGGCAATCCAAAACCATGCCATCAAACGACTGTTGCTCAAACGCCGCAATCGCCTCTTCACCGTCGGCCGCCACCGTGACAACATACGATTCTGACTCGAGAATCTCGGTGACAACAATTCGGTTGACGTCGTGATCTTCCACCAAGAGTATACGTTTCTTCTTGCCAACATTGGTGGAAAGTTTGTCCAGCGGCTTTACCGTTGTATCCGCCAATGGATCGGCGGCATTTTCGCTACGGTCGGAATCATTGTCGCAAGTCGTCAACGGGAGCGTCACGGTGAATTCGCTCCCTTCTTCATAACTGGTCACGCCAATTTTGCCGTTCATCAGCGTTACCAATTGATGACAGATATGCAGTCCAAGTCCAAAACCACCGTAATCGCTGGTGGCGTGGGCCTGCGTAAACGACTCAAAGATCGACTGCAATTTGTCCTTCGGAATTCCGATTCCCGTGTCGCGAACCTGAATTCGCAACCCATCACGTTGCTGGTTTCCCGGTGCCAAAGCAGCGTTGATGTGAATCGATCCTTGGTGCGTGAACTTCAATGCGTTGTCAACCAAATTGTTCATGATCTGCTTCAGCCGATAGGGATCTCCCCACAGCCGCGGCGGTATCGAAGGATCTACTTCGAACGTCAATTGCAACTGCTTGGCCTCGGCGGTCGGCCGATATTGCGAAACAACTTGCCGAACAACATCGCCCAGTGAATAGCATTGTTCGCTGAGCGTCAGCTTTCCCAACTCTATTTTGGAATAGTCCAAGACATCGTTGCTGATTCTTCGCAGGTCACGAGCAGACCCGAGG
>JAGQOZ010000502.1 GCA_020426955.1 Planctomycetales bacterium | reverse complement strand
GGAACATTTCCTTTTATCTCGATAGTGTCGGCTGCAATATGCAGATCGCCTTCGATGTACATCGTTGCTATGCCATCTTGTCTATCAAACGTCGAATAATATCTTTGATCGTAGAGCCAACCTCCGTTGTGATCGCCAAACCAGCCAAATTCGCCCTCGATCGCTTCTCCATCGATCAAACGGACTTGGACGGAGGTTTCAGTGGATACGATTTCAATCGTCCGACCACGGTCCGCTTTGGGGTCAACGTTCAACGAATTCGGCCGCAGTATATCAAAGCCATCATTCTTTCCGTTTACCGTAGTTGGCAAGAACATGCTGTTATTGAATGTTTGCAAGTCGATCTGTTCGATGGTTGGTGCGACATCGTTGGAATCGAATGAAAAACCTTCAACCACGGCGGTATCCGTGTTGTTCGAATATCTCCCTTGCAGTTGACCGCCGATCATGGAGTGAGCCGACTCGTTGAGTGGGTTGCCAGCGAAGTTTGCCACTTCCAGGTTGGGCAGTACAACTCGAACTAAACGCACTGCGTCAGCAGCTAGATTGCCATAAATGAGTGACTGCCTCTCTGCTTCGTCATTTGACAAACCTTGACTCAAATAGGTTTCTAGGCCCCTATCGGAAAGCGTGACAGTAGCCGTACCATCCGCACTTGGCGTTAAGGTTGTTAATGACTCCCAACCTAATGCTTCACCCCGTGGTGCCGTTTGTTGGTTACGGGTATACAGTGCCGACGTCATTTTAGTGAATTGCAATTGCCTCGCATCATTGTCGCCAACCAATTTGATTTCCACCGCAATATTCCCATCGTCGAGTCGCCAAGATTGCCCAGGCAGCTCTTCATGAACAGTAGTCAAGTCCGTCGACAGGCCGAATGCTCTTTCTTCGAGAATGTTTTGGATGGCGATCGGGAAAATGCCCGAGTCCAATTTGCCGACCACGTATTGATCGGGTTGCGCCAAACGAAGTGTCAATTCGTAAGGCCCTAAATTGCCAGACGTGGCGCCACTTCCAGTCTTTGGGTCGTAATTGTCGTTTAGGTATCCGGAAACCCCAACGTAGTATTTTCCTGGATTTTCAAACGTATAGATCAACTCGGACAAATACCCAAGCCCGCTTTGATCATCCTTTGCAAGTTCCATTCCCGATGAATCAAACAACCGCAAGACTGTGTCGGTCGCGAATGTCTCTAGTGCATGTGTTTCCAGTATTAATGTAGTTCCAGCTTCGACCGAAAACTCATACAAGTCGACATCGAAATCAGCATGTGTGCTGTCTCCTAATTCCGATCGTATTTGCAACCGCGGCTGATCGCCTACAACCAAAGTACCAAGCGAATAAGCCTCGGCTAGAGTATCAGATACGTCTTCTTCCACAAGCTTTTCTTGGTCTTCTACATTGACGAATGGAATCTTGATTGGCTCGACGGAAGCCACGTCGACAATTCGCCATTGCGCCGCAGATGTCCGGCTTTCGTGCTCAGGCCAGGCCACTTGCAGTTCATACTCAATTGTTGGCTTACCATTAGCATCAATGATCACAGGGAGATTGGAAAAACGGTATGTTGCGGTAGCTTCTCCATTACTCGATGCAACAATTCGATAATCAGCCCCAAATGCGTTGGGGCGATTACCAGTGGTCCAAGCAGATCCTGTTTCAGCGTACCCAGCATCTCCGTTGTCAATAATCCATTGACCAGCAATCGCATCAATGGATGACACCATGTTGTTGGTCATGTCCAGCCAACGTAGATTCTCTAAGGTAGTCAATGGACTGACGTCGCTAATCTGATTATTGGAAAGATCCAAGAACTGCAAAGATTGCTTGTCGGCAAGTGCTGTCACACCACGCTGATCGCTCTGCCAAGGCTGTGAGAGAATCGCAATTTGACTGTCTGGCAGATTTGACGCTGGACCACGATATAGGCGGACTTCATCAATTTGGCCGTCGAACCAAGCACCACCATCGTCGGGCGTTTGGGCATATCCAATTTGTGCAAACCGATACTCTGCTGGACCTGCCGGAAATTCAAAAGACTCCCTTGTGTAAAGTGGCTCTCCGTCCAAGTACAACCGATAAGAGCCACTACGACCAGCGACTGAAACTGGACTATAGAAAAGCAAAATATGATGCCATTCTCCATCGGCAACGGGTTTACCTAGAACGGGCAAAGGGCTTTCTTGACCTCCCTGGATCATGAGGTACTTGTCATCCAAGTATACGTTCAACGCCGACTTATCAATGGCTGGTTTCTTAGCGTCTGGGTTAATTGAGAAAATACCTCCCGATTCTGAGCTTGTCCGAAACCATAGCGATGCGGCCAGCGACTCCTGGGTGAAATCCCAGAGATCGGTCTCGACGCGTAAGGGTATCGCCACATGACCGGAAACTCCGTCGAACGCGAAAGAACCAAGGTTTTGATTCGTCGAACCAGGTGAGGGCGAAGCGTCGGACGTACTCCTAACTCCTTCAAAAACAATCGCACTACTCGTCTGTCCAGGCTTCAATTTTTCGATTGTGCTAAACTCGATGTCATCCAGATCAACTCCGGTGTTGGCCCCGCGAAAATCCTGAAAAACATTCAGGCCGATGAAGCTGGCAACATCCGAAGGATCAATTGGCAGTCGGTCAGTCGTTTTCCATCCATTCCCTACGTTGTACCGGCCATAGATCTCGAATTCTTCTAGATCAACAATGATTTCAAACGAACCCCATTCGTCTCGCGCCTGAATGACACCGGTAACAACGTTATTGACCGCGCCGTTCGGTCGCCATTCCAATATCCACGAAGTGCGAGTACTATCGCCATCTGCGGTCCTATCTGTCGTCCACCATACGCTGGTTGTTTCGCTGAATACCATGCCCATTCCCGAGTTATGGGAATTACTTACCGTTTTTGCTCGGAATGTTAGTTTAAGTTGTTGTTGGTCAGACATTTTCAGGGGTATATTCCTTAGAAACCCTAAGTTGCCAACGGATTGACGAGTGGACGGTCCAACTGCGGCAACATAACGATTGGCATCTGACTGTTCGATGCGAACTCGATTCCGATCTTCGGGCAATAGTTCTGATGTTGAAGACCAGCCACCTATTCCATCCAGCGATTGGCCGCTAGTGAAGGCCTCGAAGTCCTCGGCAACAAAGGTTGTGCGGGCTCGGACAGGTCTCGTTTGTTCAATGTTGCGAATAGATGCGCCGTTGATCTCGTCGAGTGAATACCACGCGAAAGGCGTCTGTCCTCCGGTGTGGCTAGACTCCAGGAAGACATCTTGGTAAGTCGTGATCTGATTGTCACGGGCACTCAACCAACGCAATTGATCCAGGTTGTCCGTGAACGACAAGTCGTAATAAGTATTACCATCATGGCCATTCGCATTGACGGACGTTGCACCGCTGAGCGAATCAATGCTGACATATTCAAGTTTGCTCAAACGACTGAGCACATGCAGTGGCCCGATATCAGTCGGCGGATAGGCTTCGTTCACATCCGTCTGCAGCGGATTGCCATCCGCATCGATGAAGCGAAGGCTGCGTAAGCCAAGCTCGCCCTGTTCCTCTCGCAACAGACGTATGCCTGGTTCAACATTGGACAAGGAAGAAATCTGCTGCTTCGCAATTCCCAGGTACTCAAGGTTGGTCGCGTATTCCAGGCCTGAAAGCGCAGAGATGACATTACCAACGGTGTCGTAAGAATTGGCGAGAATGTATTCCGCAAATTGATATGTATCCTGCGGAGTAGGCGTAAATGCAGCCCCTGTGAGACGATAGTTTACGGTCTTCGTAGACTCGTTGAAGTTTGTAACAATCGCCGTAACACCCGGGGCTGAATTGCCAGGGTACAGCGTCAGTCTTGTGCCGGTTGGCATTTGCGTTAAGCTCAAGTCGGTAAATGCTCCGAGAGAAGAGCTATTAACCGTATGTCTTGGTGTCAGGCGTCCGAGTGAAACCGGATCTGCGTACAACTGCACCAGTGAAGTCAGGTCGGTAGCGCGGAGTGGTCGCGACAATCGAATACCACCGCTTGCGTCCGGAACTGCGAGACCGAGTTCTTTGGCAACCGCGAGTTCCAGAATCGGATCTTCGAAGGTGACATTGAAGTCATCCGGTGTCGCGACTAGGTAACCGAGATCCTCCCCGGGAACGTCTGTAGACTCAGCACCGCCGAAATCCTTATCACGAATCTCGAGAGGCTCTGCAACGAAGCTGTCAACGTCCAGTTCACCAAACAACCGATCGTAATACGCCCCACCTTCAAGGCGGTCTGGACCCCCACTGCCGCGCAATTCATCACGGTCAGTCCGAGCGTCCGCCTCGCCGACTTTCGGTGCCTCGATCTCAATACCGATTGCCAGTTCCCCGCGATTGACGACTGGATTGTAGGCTGGATCGTAGAGCCGATGATTCTCAGGATTCCATGCCGGAGCCGCTGCGAATGGATCATAGACGCGGAGGTGATACTGGCCTGCTGGAACGGATCGCATGTCGATGATCGATGATGCCGCAGCACCGCCAGCAATACGGCGACCTTCGGCATCGTAAAGATCCGCCACTACGCCCAATCGGCGATTCGTCTGTAG
>JAGQOZ010000501.1 GCA_020426955.1 Planctomycetales bacterium | reverse complement strand
CCCGCAGTCAACACACTGCCAGATTCCACTCGGGTGTCCAATTCAGGACGGTCGATCGCCGAAACAACCGTGCCATTCGCACCAACCAACACACCGCCTCCCGGTGCGTCGGCATTGGCAATGGCGCCTCCTTTTTCGTCTTGATTGTGCTGCGTTCGCACGCGAATTGCTTGGCCGGCGCGAACCAATGAATCGGTACCGATGAAGGTATCCACTTGCGGAGCGACTTCCGAATTCGCCAACACGATGCCGATACCGGTCGAACCGCCAAACGACAACCCAAACGACTCGGCATTCGCAACACTCTGTGAAGTTGACTGAACGGTCACATTGCCATCCATATCCACCGACGAATGGACAACTCCGCCACCTAACGACGTCTGCACTTCAGGACGGACCGTCGCTTGCGTGCTGGCTCCCGTATTCCCATCTAAAATTCCGACGCTGCCGACGTCCGCTTGCGAATCGGCCGCATGCGCCGCATGACTACGGACGGACAGGTCACCTGCACCATCCACCGAACCATTCACTTTGGCGACAATAGTAGGCTGAATGGTGGCTCGAGCCAAACTGGCTCCGTACGCTCCGGCACCCAACGTCGCACTCTGCACCTTCGCGTCCACATCTGACTGTGAATCAGCGAGTACCGTAACATCTTGCAAGACAGAAACGTGGGTTTGATCACCGATACTCGCTTCCAACTGTGACAAGTTGTCGGCATAGGCAAAGTTGGCACTAACCGCCACACCTCCAGCCGCTAAGGCGATAGTATGATTATCCAACGTCTGGTTGGCATCTGCTAACACATCCAAACTTCCTACAGTTCCGGTCCCCTGCCCGATTTGGGCGCCGTCTGCAATTTGAGCAAGAATAGCGCCGTCGGTTTGGATTCGAGTGAACGAGGCTCCGGCGGCAAGTGCCCCGGACTGCAGTTGCCCTGTCGAACCTTGAAAATCTTGATCGGCGATGGCGGCTACTTGGACTTCGTTGGCTTGTAAAACGTGGTTCGCCGCCGCTTTGACTCGAGTGGAATCGTTCTGCACCGCCACTGACGCGCCGATTCCGACCAACGCCGCTGCTTGTCCAGCCAGCGTGATAGTCTGTTGATCCTGATCCAGATGGGCCGTGACGTGCACATTGCCATTGGGACCGGCCTGCAGCGTACCTTCCACAGTCGCCGTCGTGTTGGCTGCCGAATTGACAATCCCCACTGACGCGCCCACACCAGCTACTCCGGCAGAAAATCCACCAACGGCTGCATTGAATTCCAGATCTTCCACGGCAGTCACATCAATGTGCCGTCCAGCCTGAACGAGCGTACTTTGGCCCACGTTGGCCGTGGTACCCGCGTCCGCGTCGTCTGCAATGGCATCCATGATAGCTTGCGAACTGGGCGAGGCAGTGCTGATTCGGTTCGCTGCGTTGGAAGTAATCGAACCGACTTGCTTCTGACTGCTGTTGTTCGCATTCCCTTCGTCATCATCAAAGGCATGCAACATGGTGGCCGTCTGCGAATGCCCGTTTTCGGCTTTATTCGCTGCGTCCTGATCCGCCTGCTGACCACCTTCTCCTTCAGTAGCAGTGGACGATTGGCCGTCTTCATTCTGGTAGTCAGTTTCGATTTCGGTGCCGATCGTCCAAACCGAAATGGCGGCATTGATGGCAGCAAAACCTCCTGAAACGCTAAACGTAAAACCTTGCCAGTCTTTGATTCCTACCGCATGGATACCCACGTCTTCAGCAGCACTTAGCTGTACATTGTCTCCTACGTCGGCCAGCGTATCACTGCGAACAATACCTACATCCACAGCGCCCGACACGCCGGCCAAGCCACCAGCAATTCCTCCGGCAAACGATGTTCCCCGCAGATCATTTGCCGCGTTGACAAAGACGCCTTGATTCGGTCCGAACACATTCTTCGCATCACCCTGATTGATCCACGCACCGTCATTGATCTTGGCCGACGTATCCGAATCAATGACCGTCACCGCTACACCACCGGCGACGCCCACCACGCCCGCTCCACCGGCAACCGCCAAGTGGAACAAGTCTTCCGAACTCTCCGCTTGGACAATCACGCCTTGAGCGGACATTCGTCCCAAACCGTCTCCGTCGCCAAGCTTGTCACCCGTCAGCACGTCCACCATCGCGGGTCCCTGCCCTTTGGCATCCAGCGACGCATTCGCATCCACCACCGCGTTGGTGCTTTTGGTCACCTTCATCACGCCGATGGACGCTCCAATGCCAACCGTTCCTGCCGACACCGCTCCGGAAATCACATCGATATCGCTGTGATCTTCCGCCAGGACAAGGATATCTCCGTCCACTGACACGTTTGCGTCACTGCCAATCAAAGCCGTCACTTCATTATCTACGGACAGGACGTCAACCACACCGCTCAGCCCGACCGTCCCAGCAGCAAACCCGGCACCCACCAACAAAATGTCTTCCGAACCCAAGGCGCGAACCGAGACGTCTTCTCTGGCATTTACTTGTACGTCCGAATCAAGATAAGCACGAGTGGTATTTTCCAGCACGGTCACACCCACCGCCGGACTGACGCCGACCACTCCGCCAGATAAAGAACCGGTCACGGCCACGTGGTGGAAATCATCGCCTGCCGCCACGTTCACCGATTGCAGTTCATGCCCTGAACTGGTGTCTTGATTGATCACGGCCGCTTGCCCCACAAACGCGGTTGTATTGGCGTTGATCACGTTCACACCCGCCGAAACAGCCACACCCGCGACACCGCTGATGGCCAAACTGGCCGTGTACGTTTCCACGTCATCTCGATTAGTAGCCGTCACAGATAAGCCTCGAAAGTTATCCTGCATGACATGCGTCAATGTTCGTTGGCCCGTCAACGAAGGATCGTTCGTGTCCGAACCTCCGTCCTGATTGGCATCCATACCATCGATTTCGGCCAGACCGACTTCGCCTTCCGCCGCAAGGCTTTGTGAATCCGCATCGATCGAAACGCCACCTTCCGCTTCGACTCCGGTAGTGCCCAAATTGGCCGCCACGTATGATTCGGCAAATTCGCCGGTTCGCACAGAGATACCGGCCGTATTTCCATCCGCCTGCACCTTCGCACCCGCTCCGATGAAGGCTTCCGTGTTTTTGTCGATCGTGGAAACGCCTCCAGCCGCACCTATCGCGGCATAACCGGCAATCGCGCCGGCGCCCACCACCTTATCTATTTCCGTTCGATCATCCGCCGCCACGACGATACTACCGTTGGCCACCACGTTCCCGGCACCAAACGAAGCCGGGCCGCTGGCGTAGTCATCACCGATGAAGGCTCGAGTGGCAATGTTCATCACATGCACGGAAGCGTCCAGCGCCACACCAGCGTCTCCGCCGATGCTAAGTCCCGCCGCGACGGACGTAATGTCTTCGCTAGAATCTGCCGTGACAAAAATGTTTCCTTCCACTTCAGCCGTCACATTGGAGTCGATCATGGCCACCGTGTTCTTAGTGATCGTCGCCACATCGGCGCCCAATCCCACCGCCGCATCGCCTCCCACAGCCAGCGAACCGGCCACGGAAACAATGCGAGTATCCGCGTTGGTGTCGACAATCAGGTTCGGCTGCGTCGGTGTTTCGCTACTGATTTGAAGTTGGCTGGAATGTCCCACCGATGCGACGGTGGTTTCGTTCAAAATCAAGACATCAGCCGACCCGGCAATCGCTACCGAAGAAGACGCTCCGCCCGCTGCCGACGTCCCGATGATGTCTTCGGACGAATTCGCAACGACTAACAACCCCTGGTCACCAGCAACCGTGATGTCCGTCAGATTACCGACCGTCGCTTGAACCGCGTCATTGTGGCGCAGCGTGACATTGGCAGCCCCGATTCCCGCATCGCTGCCGAACGCTAACGCACCGGCCAGTGAAATCAACTTAAAATGTCCGTCCGCAGTTAATTCCGCGTTGCCTCCGGCGTCCAGCGTAACGCCGTTACCGATGGTTGCTGCGGTTTGCGAATCGACCAGATAGACCGAAGCGGAACCGGCAATGGCAAGTCCGTCGCTGGCGCCAAGATTGGTAGCGAGTGTCGTGAAGTCGTCCGACGATTCGGCGGTCACGGACGTCGCGCCACGCGCTTCCACGACAGCCTCGCTACCAATCGAAGCGATTGTTTCTTTATCGATAATGCCTAAATCCAATCCGGCACCAAAGCCGAAAGAACCAAGCGACGCGCCCAATGAACCAGCAAAACTTGTGATTTCCGTATCATTGATGGCGGCAACGATCACGGACTGATCCGCATCCGCCATCACGTTGCCTGCTTGATTGATCGAAGACTGATTACCAATCAAAGCATTGGTGTCCAAATCAAACTTGTTGATCACCACGGCCGCCGCAATAGCCGTGTCTCCTTCGCTGGCAGCGCCCGCCACAGCAATCGAGGTGGCGGTGGGATCCAAACCGATATTGTATTCCGGCAAGTCGATCGTACTGGGCGCCAATTCCGTAGCGGCTTCGATTCGCATTTCTCCGGCAGCATCTGCGTCGCCGGCGATGTTGGCGGTTGTATTCGCATTCAACACAGAAACCACGACCGCCGCACCAATGGCCGTTTCTTGCGAAAACCCGGCTCCAG
>JAGQOZ010000500.1 GCA_020426955.1 Planctomycetales bacterium | reverse complement strand
GGCGTCGGGGCAGTTTGCTCCGGCCACGCATGAAGCGATTGAAATTCCGGCTATTTGGCAGCAAGCAGCCAAGCAGGACGCCGAACCAACTGTGTTGGATGACACCATAGCCGCAGCGTTTGTGAAGCAGTGCCTGGCGTCCAAGGACCGAGCGGCCGTGGGGGATTTGATGTCGGGCGTGCTGAGCTACCGCAGGCTGTTGGTCGGCGCGATGGCAATGAAGCGACGGTTTGAACAGTTGGACGGAGAAGCGGTGGGACTGTTGTTGCCCGCCAGCGTCGCCGCAGACACCAGCTTTTTTGCTCTACAGATGGCCGGCAAGTTGCCCGTGCTGCTGAACTGGACCACAGGGCCAACGGCATTGCGACACGCCGTGGACAAGCTGGGAATCAAGAAAGTGATCACCAGTCACAAGTTTGTGGATCGAATGGGGATCGAAGTGGAAGGCGCGGAATTCGTCTTTTTGGAAGACTTGCGCAAATCGATTGGCAAGGTCGAATTGTTCGGCCTGCTGGCCAAGACGTATCTGGCAGGTTCGTCCATCCTGCACGCGTTACCTCGGCCATCCGTGGATGATGTGGCTGTGGTCTTGTTCACATCGGGTTCCGAAAGTTTGCCCAAGGCGGTGCCATTGACGCATGGAAATTTGATTTCCAATATCAAGGGCGGCTTACCCAGCATGAAGTTTCGTACGTCTGATGCGCTGTTGGGTTTCTTGCCGCCGTTTCATAGCTTTGGACTGACGGGCAATATGTTGCTGGCGATTCTTTCGGGAATCCGAGTGGTCCATCATCCCGATCCGACCGACGCCGCTGGGCTGACCAGGATTATTGCCGCCTTCCGGCCGTCGCTGTTGTTTTCGACGCCTACGTTCTTGAGTTACATCTTGAACGCGGACAAAGAGAACGCGGTGTCGTCATTGCGTATTGTGGTGACGGGCGCGGAAAAGTGTCCTGCTAGTTTGGTCGAACGCAGTCGAGATGCCATGCCGGATGCGACCATCTTGGAAGGATACGGCATTACCGAATGTTCGCCCGTGGTGTCGATCAATCAACCCGAACGACAGAAACACGGCACCATCGGTTTGCCGCTGTCCAACGTACAGACATGCGTGGTACATGCCGATTCGCTGCAGCCCGTCGGTTCGAATGAAACCGGCCTGCTGTTGGTGGCTGGCCCCAGCATTTTCCACGGCTATCTCCATTACGATGGCCCGTCGCCGTTTGTCGAAGTTGACGGACAAGCTTGGTACAACACGGGCGATTTGGTGGCCATTGATAATGACGGATTCATTCATTTCAAAGGACGCATGAAGCGGTTTATTAAGTCCGGCGGCGAAATGATTTCCTTGCCGGCGTTGGAAGAACCGTTCTTGAATCACTTTCCACCAACCGAAGATGGTCCCCAGATTGCAGTCGAAGGAATCGAAACACCCGGCGGCCGGTTGATTGCCTTGTTCACCACAGTCCAGATTGAATTGAAACGCGCCAACGAGATTCTGACGGCGGCTGGGTTCCGAGGCATCATGCGGATTGACGAAGTCCGTTCCATTGATTCGATTCCCGTATTGGGCACGGGAAAAACAGACTACAAACAGCTCCGTTCGGCCCTGCAAGAAACCACGCTGGATAGTTCCCTGGCTTAGCCTCTCGTTTGTAGTCCCGCCTTCAGGCGGCGAGCAATAAATTGCTTCCGCTGCTAGACGGAAACTTTTGAAGTCTCGCCGTCGTGCGGAGAGTAGATGCCTATTTCCGCCTGAAGGCAGCACTTCACAAAATCACAACTCGGTAACCGACAATCAAAACGTCCAATTTGGGAAAGCTTAGCCGCCATGATTCGTTTGGAAAATGTTCGCAAGAGCTGGGATGGTGGGACAACGTTTGCGGTGGATGGGATTTGCTGGCAAGCCAGCGCCGGGACTGTAACCGCGCTGCTTGGTGGATCGGGTTGTGGCAAGAGCACCACGGTCAAAATGATCAATCGACTGATCGAACCAACTTCCGGTTTGATTGAAATTGACGGCCAAGATATTGGCGAATTGGATCCGGTCCAGTTGCGTCGCCGAATTGGCTATGTCTTTCAAGGCGTTGGCCTGTTTCCGCACATGACGGTCTTTGAAAACGTGGCGACGGTTCCCAAGCTATTAGGAACACCCGCCAGTGAATATCGCGAAAAAGTGAATTCACTGCTGGAAATGGTCCATTTGCCGGCAAACGAATTTGGTGATCGCTTGCCAAATCAGCTATCGGGCGGGCAACGGCAACGAGTCGGGTTTGCTCGCGCTCTGGCCGCTAGTCCCAAGATCATGTTGTTGGACGAACCATTCGGGGCGCTCGATCCGGTGACTCGAGACGCGTTGCAGAGCGAATTTCGTCAACTCCAAGGTTCGTTGCAATTGACCGCTGTGATCGTGACGCACGACATGGCCGAAGCATTGTTGTTGGCCGATCAGATTTTGGTGATGCAAGGCGGAAAGATCATTCGAAGTGGTTCGCCGGTGGAACTGTTAAAGGATCCCGGTCACGAATATGTCTCGCAATTACTGGAAACACCTCGCCGCCACAGCCAGCTACTTCGCTCATTGGAAGCGGACGGTCTGTCTACAGCGTAGTTTTCGGATCAGAAAGAAATTATGTCTGACGCCATTTGGTCACAACTAGGACATCAATGGGAATCGCTGCCGGAACGATTGGGCGGCCACATTGGCCTGTCGCTCGCATCTTTGGCCGTCGGGATTCTGATCAGTATTCCGCTGGGGATTTGGGCCGCCAAACGGCCTCGAATGGAATCCGCCGCACTGCTACTGGCCAGCATTATTCAAACCATTCCCGGATTGGCATTGCTGGCATTGATGGTTTTTGCGTGGGGTCGAATTGGTTGGCTGCCTGCCTTCATTGCGCTAGTCTTGTACAGCATTCTGCCGATGTTGCGCAACACGATTACCGGCATCAAAGGCATTGATCCGAATTTGATCGAAGCCGCTCGAGGCGTCGGCATGAATGACCGCCAGATGTTGTTCAAGGTCCAGCTGCCGTTAGCCGCACCAACTATGGTAGCGGGAATTCGCACGGCAGCCGTCTGGGTAGTGGGCGCGGCTACGATTGCACAGCCCGTGGGTGCCACCAGCTTGGGAAACTATATCTTTGTTGGGCTGCAGACTATGAATTTTGTGGCATTGCTGTTTGGCTGCGTAATGTCAGCACTGTTGGCATTGTCGCTGGACGCGCTGCTACACGGCATGGAACTGGCCGTGGCGAAACACAATTCGCGACGCATCGGATTCGTACTAGCCGGATTAGCCTTGCTGGCTGCTTCGCCTTGGTCGCTGCGAACGTTGGACCGTCCTGGTTCGGCAAGGCAAATGACTGCGAATCAAGTTACCGCCGAAAGTGACGATAAACCGTTTGTCATTGGCTGCAAAGCTTTTACCGAACAGTACATCTTGTTGGACGTGATTGCGAAACGCTTGGAAGCGGCTGGCCTGGTCGTGGAAACCAAAGACGGAATGGGGTCGGCCACCGTGTTGAGCGCGTTGGAGTCCGGCGCCATTGATTGCTACGTCGATTATACGGGTACCATTTGGTCAAACTACATGAAGCGAACGGAAATTGCGTCTGCTGTCGAAACTAGAATCGATGTCGCGACGTTCTTGAAGGACGAAAAGCAGATTCTGGCACTGGGAACGCTCGGTTTCAGCAACGACTACGCGTTTGCCATGCGCAAAAATCATGCGGCCGAATTAGGTGTGGAGACGCTGGAAGATTTGGCGGCGTTGGGAGGCGAACTTTCGGTCGGTGGCGATATCGAATTCTTTGATCGCCCTGAATGGAAAAGCGTTCAAGCGGCGTACGGCATTGATTTTCGTCAAAAACGATCGATGGATTCGACCTTGATGTACGAAGCCATCGCTCACAATGAAGTGGACGTCATTGTGGCGTTCAATACGGAAGGACGTTTGGACGCGTATGACTTGGCGGTCATCGATGACACCAAGTTGGCACTGCCGCCATACGATGCCGTCCTGTTGGCATCCGCACGACTGGCCAGGAATGCTCAAGCGGTCAAAGCCTTGCGACCGTTGTTGGAATCGATTTCATCGTCGACCATGAGAAAAGCCAATGGCTTGGTCGACGTCCAGAAACAACCGGTTTCGTTCGCCGCCGATTTCTTACTACAACAAGTGGACGCGAAGGAATGAGGCGTTGTGCTTTCGGCTGCCACCGCCGCGACGATTGATCGGGGCAACGTCCTAACCGGAAGTGTGAGTCTTGCAGTTGCGCTTTCATAGCCCGAAACGTAAGTGAGGGAAAATAGGATGTTCCTTTAGGCCCCTCACTTACGTTTCGGGCTATGGTGAAAACGCCCATTGTTTTCGTCGTCTAAAACAAAACGTTACATTCGGGCAATGCCGCTTTGAGCTTGGCTTGACCCTCCGCCGAGATATCTCGGTTAAAGGTTGCTTCCAAGTGCTTTAGCGTTTTGAGTTCGCTCAGATGCGGAACGCAAGCGTCCGTCAGATAATTCGAACCAACGTGAATCCACGTCAGTTTGTCCAGCGACGTGAGATTCGCCAAACCTTCGTCTGTAATGCCTGCCACCTTGTCCAGGTT
>JAGQOZ010000499.1 GCA_020426955.1 Planctomycetales bacterium | reverse complement strand
ATGATTACTCGCAGCTCATGGCGTTTTCCAAAATCATGGGGCTGACCGGTTCGGCGTTTACTTCGCAGATTGGTGATGTGATTGATGTGGACCAATGGCTACGAGCATTCGCGTTTTCCGTGATCACGGGGCATGGAGACAATTATGGCGCCGATGGTTCGCAACACAATTTGCAACTGTACGTTCGACCGGAAGACGGCAAAGTCTTGTTCTTTCCGCACGACTTGGACGCATTCTTCCAGACAACTCGAGCTTTGGTCGGTAATAACGATCTGCGAAAAATGCTGACCGTTCCCGAATGGGAGCATATGTACTATGGCCATGTCCATGACATGATTCAAACCACTTTTAACGAACAGTACATGACGCACTGGACCGATTTGTATCGCGAATTGATTCCGTCACAACGGTTTGATCGCCATTTGACGGAATTAGTCCGTCGGTCGGATTACTTGATCGGACAAATTGAGCGTCAAGCCAGTCCGCTCGATTTCAGCATTACGACGGCGGACAGCAGTGTGAATACTCCCACCGTCACCATCGCAGGCAATGGCTGGGTCAACGTGCGCGAGCTACGATTGGCTGGCAGTGACGTGCCGTTGTCAGTGGAATGGACAGATGTGACCGCTTGGTCTACGGAAATCCCGTTGGCGTTAGGAGCGAATCAAATTCAGTTGGAAGCCTATGATTTCCAGGGTCAATTGATTGGTGCCGATGCAGTGACGGTGACCACATCGGTTGCCAATCCCGTGCAAGATGCGATTCGAATTTCCGAAATCAACTATCATCCGCACGCGCCCACCGACCAAGAATTGGCCAGCGTTCCAGGGCTGACAGACGAATCGTTCGAATTTGTGGAACTGGTAAACGTGAGCAATGCGCCTGTGAATCTGTTGGGCGTGCAGTTTTCTCAAGGCGTGGAATTCGTCTTTCCTTCGATGATCTTGGGTGCGAATGAAGTGGGCGTGATTGTTCGCAATGAAGGTGCCTTTGTTGCCCGTTATGGGGACCAAGTTCGTATCCTGGGTCAGTTCGCTAGTGGGCAACTCAGCAATAGCGGCGAACAACTGACGTTGGTCGACGTGGCCGGAGAAAACATAACCAGTGTGGACTATACGGAGACGGATCCCTGGTCCGAAGCGGCCGATGGTGTGGGCGCGACGTTGGAATGGACAGCCAGCAGCGGGAATTCGTCCGCCAACGCCAAACCGAATCAGTGGCGATCGAGTGTATCGTTGGGCGGTAATCCAGGTTCGGTCGATCGACTGGCGAGCCGAGGCATTGTGATTAATGAAGTGGTGTCGAATGGTTCGGCCAATCAACCAGACGCGATCGAACTGCTGAATGTGACCAACGATAATATCAACATCAGCGGCTGGTTCCTGAGCGATGCTGGTGACAACTTGTTCAAGTTTGCCGTTCCGGCAGGCACGATTGTTCCAGCCAACGGATATGTGGTCTTCGACGAAACCGATTTCAATGCAGATCCGAATTCACCAACCAGTTTTGCCTTGGGTGCCGGTGGCGACGATGTCTGGTTGACTCGCGTGGACGATGAAAACAACGTCTGGTTCGAAGATCACGTGCGTTTCCCGGCATTAGATTTAGGACAAAGCTGGGGCCGTCCGGCTGCTTCCACAGAACGGTCACTGCCACTGGCAGGCATTACCATGGGCGCAGCCAACAGCGGCGTCGCCTTGGGACCGGTCGTCTTATCTGAAATTGCCTATCGACCCGGCAATCCAGCGGCAGCGGCATTGGCCATCGATCCGACGCTAAGTTCAGCCGACCTGCAATTTGTAGAACTTTCCAATGCCAGTAGCCAAGCCGTGAATCTTGCCGATTGGGAACTGACCGGTACGTTGCAGCATGCATTTGATGCGGTGATGCTGAATGCAGGCGAATCGATTGTGTTGCTTTCGTTTGATCCCAACGATGGTGCGAATGCAGCACGAACCGCCGCGTTTCGCACGCATTATGGATTAAGCGAATCGGTCCGCATGACAGGCGGTCTGGACGGTACGGTGTCGGCCGATTCCACAGGTGGAAACGGGCTGGCAAGACTCTGGATGCCGATGAACGATAACAACAATCGGTTGCTGCTGGCAGACGAAGCGTTCTATGACCATGTCGCTCCTTGGCCGTCATTGACAAACGGTTCTTCGCTGCAGCGAACCAATGCCACCGGCAACGGCAATGATGCCGCCCATTGGCAAGCTTCGTTGGCAACGCCCGGTCAGCACGTGACCACTTCGGCCGACTTCAACCAAGATGGACGAATTGACGTGGCGGATATCGATTTATTGTGCGCGGCGATTCAAGCCGGAGACCATTCGCTGGATCTGAATGGTGACTCGGACGTGTCACAGGCAGACATGGACGTGTTGATCAAAGGTGTGTTGAGAACTTCTTACGGCGATGTCAATCTGGACGGCGTTTTCAATTCGAATGATCTGGTGATGATCTTCCAACAAGGTGAATTCGAAGACGGCATCGCTGGAAATTCAACCTGGGCCGATGGAGATTGGAATTGCGACGGCGAGTTTTCGACTGCGGACTTGGTAAATGCCTTTCAAGATGGAGGCTATGTGGCGACTGCCAAGAAGAATCGACCTTAGGCCCAGGCGTTGTTCACGTTCTGCTAGCATGAATATCTGCTAGCGCAACAATTATTCAGTGGCAGTGACAGAACTGTTATTGACTTCATAGGCAGTTGCAGCAAAGAATGTGTCCATCGTTGCGAGGCAACAAGGAAGTTTGAGTCTTTTCGCGAGGAAAATAGCTAATGGATAGCAAAACAGTTTCAAGGATGATGTGGCGAAGGGTTCTGTGTATAGCGGCGATGGTTGTGTTTTCTGGCGAGTTGCCTGCATCTGCGGCGACGATCTTGATTGACGACTTTATCACGCCGCAGTCGATTTCAGTCACGGCCTCCACTCCCACGGGCAGTTCCATTGTTTCGGCCCCGGAAGCGTTAGGTGGCGAACGTGACATGAAGCTGGCGCTGACCAGCGGATTTACCAGCCTCACGCTCAGTTCGAATCCGTTTGGCGGCGAACTACTGGTGCATGATTCGGGCGCCACGGTCAAAGGAATTTCGTCCACCATTTGGGACGGACCTGATGGTTCGGACGATGTGGACTACGATGGCCTAGGCGGAGTGGACATCGGCACCGGTAACAACGCGTTTCTGCTGTCCGGCGTGGTAGCAGATCTAAGCGGCACGATTTCGCTGATTGTGTATGACGCCAGTGATGCATCAGGACAGAAATGGTCTCAAGCAGATTTTTCTTTGCCAGGCACCGTGTTGGCGCCTACGGAGCTGCAGATTCCTTTCACCGACTTCAATTTCCACGGTTCTGGTGGCGCGGTCGATTTCACGAATGTCGGCGCCATTGAACTACAGATTGAAAATATTACTACCGGCAGTTTGGATGTGATTCTGCATTCGGTCAGCGTCGTGCCCGAACCCAGTTCGCTATGGCTGGCTCTGACCGGTTGGGGTTCGCTGCTATTGATCAAACGAAGATAACCTTCCGGCAGTCATTTGATCTAAGTCTCCCTGAAAACACCTTGGCATACGTGTGCCAGGGTGTTTTTTTCTCCAACGAATTGATTCGAAATACCAACTGCAGGCAAAGACGCGAACAAAGGCGAATCGTGCGATGTAAATCAATCCACCGCCAGGCCGCTGGCCAATAGGATTGCGCGTTGCACTTGGTAATCATGTTCGTACGAATAGTCCGAATCTTTTTCGTTTCGCACCATCTTGGCTAGATCAGCGGCATCCGCCACATAGCGTTGAAATTTGGGAAAGGCGTGGTCATGGGTGCGAGCCGGATGGCCAGGTCGAGCTTCTCGTAGAGCGATCTTCGCACTGGGGTCGTCCAGCGGTTGAATGTGAAACGTGCCGCCTGTCCCGCAAAGTGTGAAGTGTCGCCGAGCGAACCCGTCGGGTTCGTTGATGCTGCTGCGAATGGTGGCCGTGGCTGTGGGATATTCAAACACTGCCAGCATGTTGTCCAAGCATCCATCCGCAATGGACGAAGAATGCCGGGCAAACGAATGAACCTTGTCAGGCGGCCCCAACACACCAACCACCAAGTCAATCAAGTGACAACCTAATTCAAACATTGTCCCGCCGGAATAGTTGGCAATCGTTTTTCGCCCTGCTCCTTCGGTCAACTTGCTCATCACCGTATGCAGTTCAAACGGTTCGCCCAACCAGCCGCGACGCAGCCAATCCTGTAACATCAACACGGCCGGGTTGTAGCGATACATGTAACCCATTTGCACGGCCAGATGCTTGCTGGCCGCCTGATCCAAAATTCGCTTGAACTGCGGCAGAGATTCGCCGGCTGGTTTGTCTAAATGGACGTGTTTTTCGGCGGCGATGCAGCGTTCCGCCGTATCCAGCAGCTGCGGAACGGAAGTTTCGACGCCTACCACTTGCAGGCCTGGCTGGTTTAACAGTTGCTGTTCCGTCATCCAAGGAACGCCTTGGTAACGCGCGTCCTGTTCGGCTTGCCTGCGCAGTTGCGGATCGTTTTCTACAATGCCAATTACGTCGTAATCGTCAGACTTGCGGTAGACCTCCAGCTTACTGGCGTGCG